>JABDAQ010000030.1 GCA_013289115.1 Gammaproteobacteria bacterium | reverse complement strand
AACGGAGAAAAGCGAAGCGATTCGTCATTGGTATAACGGCTACGAAATTGCTGGGTGCACGATTTACAATCCTTGGTCTTTATTGAACTGCATTAAAGAAAAAGGATCATTACGGCGCCATTGGATCAATACGAGTGATAATGCGCTAGTAAAAGATTGTCTCTACCAATCGGGATTGATTCATAAAGAAAAGCTAGAGCAACTCTTATGTAATCAAACAGTGGCATGTCTGATTGATGAGAATATTATTTTTCCTGATCTAAAAAATTTGGTTAAACAAGATTCTGTTGTTTTGAGTTTTTTGTTAATGGCAGGTTATTTTAAAGCAGTATCAATAGATTATACAGAACGTGGTGAATTTCAATGTCAGTTAGCGATTCCTAACAAAGAAATCAAAGGTTTATACGCCGAATTGATCGAAAATTGGTTAACAGAAGGACAAAATAGAATTCAAGGCAATGAATTTTTGGATCCATTATTACATGGAGACATTCCCGCTTTCGAAGAATCTTTCAGATTCTTATTAGAGAATACGATCAGTGTCCATGATCTCAGTCAGGAACCCGAGGCTTTTTATCATGGATTCATGACGGGACTTACGGCGTATTTGCAGTCCCATCCGGATTATGAATTAAAATCCAATCGAGAAAGCGGCTTTGGTCGTTATGATTATTTAATTTTATCGAAAGATCTTTCTAAGCCTTCCATTTTGATTGAATTCAAACGTGTCCGTGCGAAAAAAAATATCAAAGAGGCTTTAGAAAAATCAGTCAGAGGAGCGTTGAAACAAATTCAAAAAAATGCCTACGCGGCGCAAGCAAAACAACAGCCGGGTCGCTCAATCTGCATAGCCCTCGCTTTTTGTGGAAAGCGTTTTAAGTTGTTGAGTGATTCCAATGACAACACACTGAGTTAACGTCGTTCCCTTTTTTCTGCCGCGCTGGCAAGCCAGCTTGGCGGCTTAAGCACCTAAGCTATCTAATTAAACTTTAATTTGTAATTTCTGACCTGGTTTGAGTGTATCGCGTGCAAGCGCATTACAATGTTTTAATTGTTGCGTTTTTATCCCAAGCCGTTTAGCAATTTTAAATAAACTATCGCCTGAACGCACCGTGTAATAACGAACGCTTAAGGCTGTGTGTCTGGAATATTTATGGCGTATTTGTTGGGTTGTTTTGGCTAATTTGATCGATATATTGTTTGTGCGCTGTATCTTGGTTCGTGTGAGTAATTTATGTTTGAATTCAGTAATTCTATCGATAGGTAATACCAAAGCGTAAGCATGTTGTGCTGGAATTGTTTTGCCTTTAACGCCAGGATTCAATTGCTTGATATGATGTACGGTCACTCCGGATAAATGAGCTACATCGTTGAGTGTTAATCGTGTTTTGATTTGAATTTGGGCTAGATACGGTTGATCACTAATAATGGGCAAGATGATATGATATTTGTCTGGATTTTTTACAATTTCAGCTAAAGCGAGTAATCGCGGCACGTAGGATCGCGTTTCAATCGCCAAAGGAAGCGACCAAAAGGTCGTCGCATAATCACGATAGGCATTATGACGTACTGCGTTTTGTACATTGCCTTCACCTGTATCATACGCCGCGAGCGCTAGCAACCAATCACCGCCGAAGAAATTATTGAGATAGGTTAAATAGTCTAAAGCGGCTTTAGTCGATAAGTAAATATCGCGACGCCCGTCAAACCACCAATATTGTCGCACGCCTAAATTTTTTGCTGTGCTTGGAATTAATTGCCATAGACCCGATGCGCCTGAGGAAGCATTCGTGGCTAAAGGATTATAAGCACTTTCAATGATGGGTAATAAAACCAATTCAGCGGGTAAATTTCTTTGCTGAACTTGATCATAGATGTAATAAAGATAAGGCGCAGAACGGTTGATCGTGTTATTTAAGTAGCGAGGATGTTTTACAAACCAACGGATTTGCGCTTGAACGGCTGCATTGTTTGCGGCGTGTGATAATTGAAAATCAGAGCGAATTCTATCCCATAAATTATTCCCGCCCATGGCGTTATAGAGTGCAGTTGTTTTGTTTGCTGCTAAGAAATTTTTACTGCCAGAACCTATTTGCATTGTTGAAAGATTGCTGGCAGTGGCCATGCGCTGCGAAAAAACAGAGTGTCCTGATCGGAAAGGAAATTGCTCACAGGCAACCAGTCCGCAGATCAGAATACTCACGATACCTATTTTAAATAACCTAAAAATCATAAATCTGGATGTTACGGACCAAGGATAGCTGGGTCAAGTTCATTGTCTTAAAGGCTGACGTTGTAAAGCCTTCGCTGTACCTAAATGTACAATTTACTTAGTGAGTTGATGCGCTTGATTGGTAGAATTGAATTATTTCAGTGGCGCTCGAATCCTAGAATTAACGCATAGTATGAGTTTAAAATCCAGGGTTGACTTGTAAGATGACACAATAATACATAAAATACGCGCCTACTTTAATCAAGAGGTGTATATTTATGGCGTTAACCAGTACGGCCAAAGTGCAAGTACTTGCTCGTTATCAGCGTTCTCCCAATGATACGGGTTCTCCGGAAGCTCAAATCGCGCTTCTATCAGCTGATATTGAACAGCTCACGGGACATTTTCAAGTACATAAAAACGATCATCATTCTCGACGTGGTTTGTTAGTGAAGGTGGCGCTTCGTCGCAAGCTTTTGAAATATTTAAAACGGATTGATAGTCAACGTCATTTAACTTTGATCAAGCAGATCGGTTTACGAGGCTAATGTGTCTACGGGCGAGAATTTTATGCTTGCGGTTTGTAATTTATTTTTTATCGATTTTAATTAAAGGAAGTGATAGGTGTCTAGTTCTATACAGAAAACATTTGAGTATGGTCATCATACCATTGTCTTGGAAACAGGTGTGATTGCGCGACAAGCGGCCTCCGTTTGGGTGCGTATGGGTGATACGGTTGTTTTAGTGACCGTAGTTTACACAGAAAAGAAAGACGGTGATTTTTTTCCGTTAATGGTTGTTTATCAGGAGCGCGCTTATGCAGTGGGCCGTATTCCAGGCGGGTATTTTAAACGTGAAGGACGCCCTAGCGAAAAAGAAATATTAACTTCGCGTTTGATCGATCGGCCTTTACGTCCTTTGTTCCCAGAAGATTTTAGGTATGAGGTTCAAATTATTGCGACTGTTTTGTCTGCTGATCCACAGTTTGATCCAGATATTGCCGCTTTAATAGGCGCTTCAGCTGCCTTATCAATTTCTGGTTTGCCTTTTCAAGGACCTATTGGGGCTGCGCGTGTAGCGTACAATCATCAGTCAGGTTATTACTTGAATCCCAGTGTAAAGCAATTATTAGAATCACAATTAGATTTAGTGGTGGCAGGTACTGATCAGGCAGTACTGATGGTTGAATCGCAAGCCGCTGAACTGTCTGAAGAAACCATGTTGGGCGCTATAGCCTTTGGTCAGGAAAAATTGCAAACAGTTGTACAAGCGATCAAAGAATTTGCACAAGAAGTAGGGAAAACGCGCATCGATTGGCAAACCTCTGAATCCACTGCTTGTTTGGAAGAAACCAAACGTGAGCAGTTATCTAAAGAATTGGCACAAGCCTATTGTATTGAAGAGAAGAAGCAACGCAAAGCACGTTTGGCTGATTTGTTAGCGCAGGCAAAGCAAGAATGGTTGGATGAAGAAAAAAATATTACTGGAAAATATATTCAGAGTGTGTTTTCAGATTTAGAACGGACAATAGTGCGCAGCAATATCTTAACAAAAGGTATTCGCATTGATTCACGTGATGCGCGTACGATACGACCCATCACGATCAAGACGGCGGTGTTACCGCGCGTTCATGGTTCAGCTTTATTTACACGAGGTGAAACCCAAGCTTTAGTAGTGACTACTTTGGGTACGGATAGAGACGCTCAACTTGTGGAAACTTTTGAAGGAGAAACGCGTGAAACGTTTATGCTTCATTATAATTTTCCTCCTTATAGTGTGGGTGAAACGGGCCCACTTTTAACAAAACGACGTGATATTGGTCACGGTACGCTTGCTAAGCGCGCTGTGCGTGCTGTATTGCCTAGTGAAGATATTTTTCCGCATGTCATACGTGTTGTTTCAGAGATAACTGAATCAAACGGTTCAAGTTCCATGGCGACTGTGTGCGGTACCAGTCTTGCTCTCATGGACGCGGGTGTTCCGATTAAAAAGCCTGTTGCGGGTATTGCGATGGGTTTAATAAAAGAAGGCGAGCACTCTGTTGTGCTGAGCGATATTTTGGGAGATGAAGATCACTTGGGTGATATGGATTTTAAAGTGGCTGGCACGGTCGATGGTATTACTGCGTTACAAATGGATATTAAAATACAAGGCATTACGTCAGAGATCTTACGTTCCGCTTTGCAGCAAGCCCAAGAGGGTCGTTTACATATTCTTGGCATTATGAAAGAAGCATTATCTGATGCACGTATTGATGTGTCTCCTTATGCGCCACGCATTACGACCATTCGAATTAAACCTGAAAAGATCGCAGCGTTGATTGGAAAAGCTGGATCGGTGATTCGATCGATTACGGAAGAAACAGGTAGTTTAATTGATATTAGCGACGATGGATTAGTGCGGATTTCTACAACCAGTGCTACAGCATGTGCAGACGTTATTGAGCGAATCAAACGTGTTACTGCTGATGTAGAAGTAGATTCTGTGTATCAAGGCACGGTGATCAAGATCACTGATTTTGGTGCTTTTGTTAGTATTATGCCCGGTCGCGATGGTTTGGTGCATATTTCGCAGATTGCAGATAAACATATTGAACGTGTCACGGATGTTTTGACGATGGGTGATCGTGTTACCGTGAAAGTATTAGGGATTGATCGTCAGGGCCGTGTTCGTCTTACGATGAAAGATGTGGAACAGAATGCAGCGGCTGCTCAGGAAGAAATTTCTGTGGATAGATAAAAGAGAACAGTTCGTTTTTATGCCGAGGTGGTGGAATTGGTAGACACGCAAGTTTCAGGTATTTGTGAGGCAACTCGTGGAGGTTCGAGTCCTCTCCTCGGCACATTCTTTCTTACTTATATCTATCGGATTGTGAGCAATTGATTGTTCTCATTACTCGGATTAGTAGTAGTGTCAGAATGAAAAAATTGTGATTGAAACGCATTACTCCGTGAATTAAGAATTGCATTGTATGCTTTAATCTGTAGCATTGATTTTTCACATGCACCTATAGGTTGCGTTGAGATGGGTGTATCTGTTTCTTTTTTTAGTAATGCTAAGTTTGATATTATGCAGCTAAGAACTTGTTCCTCAACAGTTTTAATAAGGCTAGAGTCAACCTCTGGAGAGTCAATCTCTTTAGATGTATCATAAGTTTTATTATCACTTAGTACAAACGATATAATATTTTCCTGAGAAGTAAATTTTATTTCATCTCTGCTAAGCGCACGAATATAATTATTATGATCAACAGAACACGTGCGATCTATAATTTGAAGTAGTAAATTATGTTTTTGAATTTCAGTAAAATTCTGTTCTTGATTCAATGTATTTAGAAATATTAGAAATATACTA
This sequence comes from Gammaproteobacteria bacterium, assembly GCA_013289115.1. Taxonomy (GTDB): domain Bacteria; phylum Pseudomonadota; class Gammaproteobacteria; order Diplorickettsiales; family Diplorickettsiaceae; genus JABDAQ01. The sequence continues at coordinate 8,386 of JABDAQ010000030.1, read as the reverse complement.
ATTATCATATTCTTTTTATCTTTATCGATTAAAAAGAATTGAGCAAACATTTCGCCCAGTAGTTGAACGTTAAGTTTTATTTTTTCGTTTTCAGGCAATCTATTTTCAAGCTCAGACCATACTGTCTTTTGTATTGCAACTGTGAGCCAGGTAAAAGCTTGTATTACAGCATTCAAATGATTATTGATATCGTTTATGATTTTATCATTTAAATGCACTTCAATCGCAACTTCCTCTAGTTGTTGAACACAAGTAGAGAAGATTGTGTATTGCTCCTCTATGTTTTCGATGTCATTGATAGCTTCTGTAAGGGACGTTTTTATTTTTTCTGAAATATCCTTCACAAGCGATTTTAATTTATTTGCTAAGGTGCAAAATCTAGGCATTTGAACATAATTTTCAAAAAGATCAGGTAATGAATTAAGTTCCTGAATGACTGGGGTGAGTTCAGCGTAGAATTGAGCTGTCTGACAATGCTCTTTTAATTCTCTTATTCTTTTCTCAAGGATCTTAAGAAGCGAGGTACGTTCAGGATATAGCTGCTGATTAATTCGCTTGCAGGTTTCTTTTAATAATTTTTTTGTTTGTATTTCAATAGTATCATCATTAGCTTGATCAGCGAGCCTAAGCAGAGTCTTTAATTCATAATTTCCTATGCAATAAATCGTTCCATCACTTTCCTGATTAGAAAATAACTCGCCTAGCACCTTTGAAAGAGTTATTAATAGATCGTCTACAGCGGATTGTTGTTTTCTACAACCTACATCTACGCAAATCTTATCATATAGATTACGAAGAGATTCTTGTTGATTACTACCTAGCATATAGACGGAAAGCACGTTATGCAGTGCATTAACACGTAGCATGAGAGTTGTTTCATCAAGAGAATCTGTAGCTGACTCAGGTATCCTGCTTATTTGCATTGATGATGCGGATCTTATTTTTTTAAGAAGAGCAAAAGCAAGCGTAGAATTCTGAGCATTCTGAATGCGGCCATTTACAGCGCTTAGCACGGTGTTTATTGCGAAGTTGTTCTGAAATTTTTCTTTATTTTCATGAATATCGCAGGCTGCATCTACAACCTTAGACATTAATTGATATTTTTCATCTGCAGTTAGCGAGTGTGTTGTATCAAGTGCTTCCTGGAGTTCAAAAATTATGGGTTGCTTTTTACTCTCATCTTTTAAAAACAGCGCATTGAATATCTCCGCCACTTTTTTAACCACAAGTTCAATTTTTTCAGCGTCTGACATCTTGTTAACGAGTTGATTGAACGCTTCTTCTTGTGTTTGCAGTACTAATTCATTAAAAGATTGTATAAATTCCTCTAACTTATCATGATCGTATTTAAGAGCTACTTTATTAACTGTAATGGGCAATTTTTTTATGTGCGGAAGAATAGAATTTTGAATAATCGATTGTAATTGAGCATTATCTTGATTGGTTATTTGATTCAGCGCTTCTATTGCTTGGCGTAGATCAACAAAGCGTATCATCTGACATAATTTTTCTAATGATCTAATAAAAATTTGCATGTCGTTCACCTTGCGTTATTATTTTTAACGTAAAGATAATAAATGAACTATGAAAATTTACAACTAGTAAAAGAAGAAGACCATAGAGCAATCTGACGATCATCGTTCTCAGGAGTAAAAAATTGAGAATGGGGGGTTAATGCCCATTTATTCTCATTTCGTGGATTAAGCAAAAGCATTTGACCAATTTGATGGCATGCATTTTCCAAGAATTCTTTTGTTGATTTGGTGATCTCAGGATCTAAGCAAGCACTCAATAGCTCAGCTTTTAGTACTATGACATCTGAACGAAAAACGCCTGTGTTTTTTATGCAATTTACAAAAAGTTTATCAAATGCTATATGCACAGAATTTAAGGGATGTCTATCAGAATTTTTTTGATTGTTCTCATGTCTTAGCAAATGATCTACAAAGTGTGGTATAAAATCTTTCCGTAATTTTTCTAAACTCTTTTTCTTTTCAAATAATAATAGGTAGTTATGAAAGACTTTATTGTATATCTCAATTCCCTGCGTCAATCTTTTATACGAATCATTGATGCTTTGCATTGAGATTGGCTCGATGTCGAAGAAATTATTTTCTTTTAATTGAGATCGTATCTGTGTAAGAACACATTCTTCTTCAATGTCATTAAAGCGTGGCCTGTTGTTTTTATTATTACTTAGTACGATGTCCATTAGAGAAGTAAAACTTACTTTATTGCGCTCTTCATTGCTTTGATCAACACGAACACGGCACGCGCGTTCTACAATCTTTACTATTAAATTATATTTTTCAGCTTCAGTCAGAAAACGTTCGTTCGGAATTTGAAACAGTTTAATTAAAAATTGTTTTAATTTCTCTGTCTTTTCATTAGGAGAAAAGAATTTTGAAAACATTTCACCGAACAGTGTCAGACCAAGTTCTGTTTTTTCGTTTTCTAAGAGTTCTTTTTCAAGCAAAGACCATAATGTCTTTTGTACCTCAATTGTGAACTCAATAAGAGATTTTATAATGTCGCATACACATTGATTTAGATTGTTTATGTGAGCGTTATCTTGTACGATAAAAAGTGTCTTAAATTTTTGAACAGAATTAAATAATGCTTCGTATTCCATTCCCATGTCTGGATCATCTGTGGTTTCACCCAGTGGTTTAAAAGAATTTTCTATGTTCGTAACAATATCCGTTACAGAAAATTTTAATGATTGAATTACTAATAATGCAGAGAATATAGAACGATAATCTTGATCGGTAAATTTAGAAATAGATTTTGATAGCCTATCAAGCTGCTGAGTTTCTGATGCGAATTCAGCGTAGAATCGAGCCATCTGACATAGCTCTTTCAAGCGTTTGATAAAAGTTTGTATTGCATCATAGCTGGCTGTTAAATCAAACGCTTGAGATTGAAACAAACTTTCAGGCGTATGTAATTCATCCTTTAAATTGAGTAATTTATATAATATTTTTTTGCTTTCGTCCGAAAAAAACTTTGTTTGTTGAATGACATCATGTGAGATTTTTGCTTGTGTAACCGCTAAGTTTACTATTTCTTTAAATTTTGCAAGAGGCGTACCTGCGCCCTGTACCAGTGTCGCTGGCTTAAAAAGTTGGTCAAATGCTTCAAGAACAACATTCAGAAAAAGTATAGAGTTGTTTGTGAACAATTTATGTTCGCTGCAAGCGCTAATCTCGCTATGCTCGCTGCAAGTGCTAATCTCGTGATGAAGTAGCGTTCTATGATTTAAAAAACGACTATATAATGTCATTAAATTTTGGCGTTGCTCAAAATCTAATAGATAGCCATTGTTACTGTTACAAAGTACTGTGTTATAGGCATTATTTCGGCGTTTCATACTCACACAGTTGATGTTACTTTCACTGTAATTGTCAGATTGCGATGGTACGGTGGGAAGCACTTTCGGTTTTAATTCATTTTTTATTTTGTCAAGAAAGATTATGTCATCAGGAGTATATTTTTTGAAGCCAAAATAACGATCCTTACGACCCTTCATTATAGCGTCTATTGGATTGACGCCTTGATGATCTATTAGAGAAAAAAAACTTGCTTCGTAAAAAAATAGAAACATCAATTTACATTTGCCGTTTGGAGTTAGTTCAGAAGATTCATCCAGTTTATTCTGTAGTTCCTTTATGATCGATTCTTTTTCGTTTTTATTGCGCAATAGAGCCAGCTCATCAAGCATCGCGATTACTATTTCAACGCCAAGTTTTACTTTTTTATTTTCAGGAAGCGTATTGATAAGCGTTTCTAAGGTTTTTTCTAGTATCCAATGGGTTAATGTATCAAATTCATCGATGAAGGCTTCTAGATATCGTGTTGTGAATAGGATATTAAATTCAATATTATCTTCATTATCATTTATTTCTTTAAAGTATTGTGGATATTGGCATTTGCTTAGCCTGTCTGACATGTTGTCGATAGGCTTTATTTTTTTAAAAATTTTTCGAATAAGCGGTGCAAGCTGAGTGTTCACGCATGCATGAAAATCCTTCTCTTCTATTTTTAGGATTGTTTCATGAAATTTATGAAGTTCTCGAAGTTCTTGAATGAAAGAATCTAAATCAGTAAATAGCTGTCCTACTTCCAGTGATTTTTTTAATTTTTCTAATTCCGTAATAAGGGAATCTTTGAGCGTATTAAATGGATACATAGTATTATTATTTTGTGTTGCAGGGTGTTCGCTTCATTTATTCTGAACACTCAGCGGTAAATTTTTTGTTTTATATTGCTTATATTTTTTTCGCGCTTGTTCTTTAGCTTTAACACAGTTGGGTACGAATTCAATAATGCGGTGAAAGTACATGAAAAAATCACCTATAGTCTGTGTTAAATTTAATAACCAAGCGTGCGGGTGAAATTGCTTCGCGTGAGCACCGACGCCTATCCATATCATGCATGCTTTTTCTTCGTTTGTTTCTAAGGAATGTGGAATAAAACTGATATCGTTGAATGTCCACAACAATTGATCCATTTTATGGGCCTGTTCTACTGATTCAGTGTAAATATACAAGGCTTGTGTTTGTTGATAGGTTTGCTGTACAAATCCGCATACAGCGCGGTAATACAGTCGTTCATCTGCTTCATTTAATAAATAAAAATCAACTTTAACGTTGTTCATTGCTTTTCATGCGTGGTTTATGCATATCTGGATCTTGAGCTTTCGCTTTAAGTGGTGCGAAAGGATGTTGCTTCGCATAATTCAAAACGGTTTTTGCATAGTACGCGCCTTGTTGTGTATTGCCTGTTTTGTATAAAGATAAGATACAGGTTTGTAGAGTGAGATGAGGGTTTTTAGCAACTGCGCTAACACAGCGTTGATGAAGTTGGTTGAGTACTTCTGTTGCGCTGACTAAATTTTTGCAAGGACGGAAGAGATCATGAACGGCCACACCCGCGGGTATCCAACGATTGGGTAATTGCATTAGGCCAATCTCGATCGGGTGATTATGCATCAGTTGCTCTTGTACATAACGCGTCGCTTCATTGGCTGTTTTGAATTGTGTTGTTTTGCCTTCCGTTGTTACGGTCAGTGGATCGCCAGCACTGCCTATTTGTACCATGGCGTAGGTAATATCAGGATTTGCATAAAGACTGCAGGCTAAAATTAAAGTAACAAGATCCATAAAACGTTATCCTGGAGGCCAATGTAAAAGCCGTCCGCCTAGTAAGTGTAAATGAATGTGAAATACTAATTGTCCCGCGTCTTTATTGCAATTGAATACGGTTCGATAACCCGATTCCGCGATAGCAAACTGTTTGGCTAATTGTTTCGCAATTAAAATAAGCTTGCCTATGAGTGTGCCGTGATTTGCATCCAGCTCGTTGAGTGAGGCGATATGTTGACGCGGTACAATGAGTTGATGGATCGGTGCTTTTGGATGTGCATCCTTGAAAGCAATAACCTGTGGATCTTCGTAGGTTATTGTTGCAGGAAGTTGTTTATTGATAATTTGACAGAAAATACAGTTCATAGTTTTAGTTCGAAAAGCGGCAGTGCTTGTAAAATTTATTGTCGTGTTTTAGAAAAATCATACATAATACAAAACTACTCGATTAATAGCCGCATGGCAATCCACTGTTTCGCAAGAAGTCTAACTAACAGCATGAAAAAATTAAGTAGTATTCTGAAAACGCTGATGGCAGAACTCAATATGAATGAGTCTGAATTAGCACGGCGTACGGGCATAGGACAACCCGTTATTCATCGTATTTGTTCTGGAGAAACCGATAATCCAAAAGTTGCGACGTTAAGTCCAATCGCTAATTTTTTTGCAATCTCAATCAGCCAATTGATCGGAGATGAACCCTTGCCTACGCATCGTATTCCAGGCACATTTAATCCAGGAGTACAGGGTTGGTGTCAAGTTCCTTGGCTAGCTTGGACGCAGATTTTATTGTGGCCTAATGCAATAAACAATTTAGAGAGTCTACCGAGTGTTGCTGTGGATTTAGATTTAAGTCAGTATGCATATGCAGTAACGATGCACGATAATACGATGGAACCGCGTTTTATGCGGGGCACTCTTTTAATTATGGAACCTAATTTACATCCTAGTAATGGAGATTTTGTAATGGTTCATGTCGGTTCTGAAGCAATACCCAGTTTTAAGCAGCTTTTGATCGATGGTGTTTATTATCATCTTAAATCCTTGAATCCTGATTTTAAAACCCGGGTTTTGCGAAAACCTTATCGTTTTTTAGGTGTGATGGTTCAAGCTAAGATGAATTATAAAGAAGTCGATCTTATATCAGCAGTGTCTGATTGTGTTATTTGATCAGTTTTATGAATGCTAAAAAGCGACTTACAATTTTTGAGTGTTTTGCGCGACAGAATTCTCATCCTAAAACTGAATTGCATTATTGTTCACCGTTTGAATTGTTAATTGCTGTTATGTTGTCTGCGCAGACGACTGATCGTGCTGTCAATAAAGTAACCGCTTCATTATTTTCTGTAGCAAATACACCGCAGGCTATTGTGAATTTGTGTGTAACTGGATTAGAAACCTACATTCGATCGATTGGTTTATATCGCACTAAGGCAAATAATATTATTAAAACCTGCCAATTATTATTGGATAATCATCAAGGCCACGTTCCAAATCAGCGGATTGCTTTAGAATCTTTGCCTGGTGTAGGGCGCAAGACCGCCAACGTTATTTTGAATACTGTGTTTGATCAGCCAACGATAGCCGTAGATACCCATGTTTTTAGAGTATGTAACCGCACGTGTTTGGCGGTCGGAAAAACTCCACGGGCTGTTGAAGCGCGTTTAATGAAAGTTGTTTCTGCGCCTTATATTCGGCAAGTGCATCATTGGCTAGTTTTACACGGTCGTTATGTCTGTACATCGCGCAAACCTCGATGCATTTCCTGTATTATTTCGCAATTTTGTGAATATCCAGATAAACAAGTATGAAACAATACGTTTTTTATTTAGCATCTGCTTATATTGTTACAGCAGTAATTTTAGTTGCTCATCTTATCGCGTCTATTTGGCGTGATCGTAAACTTTTAAAGCAAAAACGTGCTCGCTTTTTGGAAAAATAATCATTGCTTGGCCTATTGTCTTTGGCCACTGTCGTTGATCTACCGCAGTATTATTTGGATTCGTCGTTATTTGTATCGATGGAAATTAAAAAAGACAATTTATTTTTCTGTTCCTATTATCGTGGTAGGCAATATTACGGTGGGTGGTACAGGGAAAACGCCTCTCGTTATTTGGTTGGCTCATTTTTTAAAAAAACAAGGTTGGCGTCCGGGTATTGTGAGTCGTGGTTACGGAGGTCGTGCGTTGCATTATCCCTATCGCGTGACATCGTCTAGCGCAGTGACTGAAGTCGGTGATGAAGCCTTATTAATTGTTCGCAAAACACATTGCCCTATGTGGATTGATCCCAAGCGTGTTCGTGCTGTCCAAAATTTACTGACGCAGATTCCTTGCGATGTTGTAATCAGTGATGATGGTTTACAACATACTGCGTTGGGGCGCGCGCTCGAGATCATTGTCGTTGATGGTCAGCGTCGTTTTGGTAATGGTTTTTGTTTGCCAGCAGGTCCTTTGCGTGAACCAGTGACACGTTTACAGCAAGCAGATTTTGTAGTAATCAACACGGATCAATCTACAGATGAATGGACGATGCAAATAAAACCCGATTATTTTTATGCATTACAGAGGCCACAGAATAGACAAACAGTTGACTATTTTTTACATAATAAAAATATTCATGTGATTGCAGCGATCGGTCATCCACAGCGTTTTTTTACCAGCTTGCGTTGTTTAGGTTTACGTTTTACCGAACATGTATTTTCAGATCATTATGTGTTTAAACAAGAGGATTTGGATTACGGCGACGATAGTTTAATTATCATGACTGAAAAAGATGCCATGAAATGCGAGGCCTTTGCAGATCAGCGATTTTGGGTTGTTGCGGTACAGATCGAATGTGATCAACGTTTTTCTAAGGCGTTATTAGAGAAATTGATAACCACTATAATATCCTCCGAAAATCAGACCGGCGTTAAGAAAGATTTTGAGAGGTAATAGTCTTCCGAAAGGCGTCCCTGCTATGAATAGATTAGCGGGCGAAAGATCTGAGTAGAAAGAGTGTTGAATATTGATCGGGTTGTGGCGACAATTTTTCTCTTTTTTCCGTAGGAACTTAAGGACAACTGAGGTGTTATCTATTGGCAGATCACGATCAGCTTGCGAAAACAAAGAATCGTCCGTGCAACCAAGAACTTTGAGGAAGAAAAATTAAGATCTTTTTGAAATTTATACTACGCTGATAGTTTTCCTGATTAGACACGGACGTTTTTTTCATGCGATTAAGCTACTCCTTACTAAGCG
>JABDAQ010000029.1 GCA_013289115.1 Gammaproteobacteria bacterium | reverse complement strand
TAGCGCTGACAGGGCTCACGAAGATCTACGATAATGGATTTGTAGCACTCAAAGGCATTGATCTGTCGGTGAAGCAAGGCGATTTTTTCGCGTTACTTGGACCCAATGGTGCCGGCAAATCAACCACGATTGGAATTATTACCTCCTTAATTAATAAAACAAAAGGACGCGTTCAAGTTTTTGACTCTTGTCTTGACGATACACCTGAGCAAGTCAAAGCACAGATCGGATTAGTACCTCAGGAACTCAATTTAAATATTTTTGAAAAAATTTGGGATATTCTAATCTATCAAGCTGGTTTTTATGGCGTTCCGATCCGTGTTGCACGAAAACGTGCTGAATTTTATTTAAAAAAACTGGAGCTCTGGGAACAGCGACACTACGCAGCCAGAGAATTATCAGGAGGTATGAAGCGCCGTCTAATGATTGCGCGCGCTTTAATTCACGAACCCAAATTACTCATTCTTGATGAACCAACAGCCGGTATCGATATAGAAATTCGTCGTTCTATGTGGGATTTTTTGCGCGAAATAAATTATGCAGGCATCACAATCATTTTAACAACGCATTATTTAGAAGAAGCCGAGAGTCTTTGCAAAAATATTGCGATCATTCATCACGGTCAGATCATTCAAAATACTTCGATGAAACAATTATTAGCACAGTTGAATCGTGAAACCTTTGTGTTGGATTTGAGACAGGCATTAACGCGACCGATTACCGCACCATTTCCAATACGTATGTTAGATACACGCACCTTAGAGGTAGATTGGGACAAACAACAAACGATCAATCATTTGTTTATGTATTTGGAAAGTCAAGGCATTGAGGTAAGTAGTCTACGGAATAAAACGAATCGTCTCGAAGAATTATTTTTACATTTGGTATCTGATACTAAGCTCTGAATCAGGTAGATTTAAACATAAATTCCACTACAGGAAGGTCTAATTTTCCAACCAACAAGGTATAAAGGTTTTAAGCGCTTAGCTCCGAGATGTACTAGTTTCGTAGGAGCGAACAGAAAATCCCTTAAGCTCATTTAGATATTCCTCCAACTCAACCATCCCAACACAGGGTGTTGCGCCTCTATAATTCAAACAACCATTCACCAATTTTTTAGCTAAAACAATCGTTGGAATCGTAGGTATTTGCGGCCCATCACCCTTTTTAGCAATGATAAACCAACTGCGTTCATGGGGCCTTCCTTCCTGATTCTTACCGCGCAGAATCATGTGCATGCCTCCGTGCGCTGTACCGAAATGATCGAACCAATTACTTACTGCTAGCAAGATTGCAGCATAGCGTGGCAAATGAAGCGGTAGCCCTAAACGTACAGTCCAAGAAAGCAACCACAAACCCAAATGCATGAAACCAAGTTCTAACCCTGCAGAAAAGCGAATAGATCGTATCCTGTAACGCGGAGGGAGTAGATCGAGATCAGGAATATCACAATTAGCCATCCAGCGTTTGCCAAGCTCAGGATATTTCTGTCGATAAATATCCTGCCAACCATAAACGGGTTTAGTCGCACCAGCAAATGGTTTCAGAGGTTTTCCAACATAGGTTAAAATACTTTGAGTGGTTGCCAACCCACGCTCAGCTTGCTGACCGGGACTGATCCCGAAGATTAGCGAATCAATATCAGAAAATTCATATTGGTAATGCTCAATCACCGCTGAAGATAACCCAGGTACGGTGCTAGCACCGCTGATGATCGCAACCTGATGCGCTTTCGCCGCTTCATCCAGCGCAGTGATACCTGTAACAAAATCTCGTCCATCGGCTAAGTCGATATAATGTACCTTATGTTCTATACAAGCACGAGCAACATCATAATTGCTGTTCTGAAACGGACCACAGGTATTGATTACCACGGTAGGTTTCAATAGTTTTAGCTGCTGAGCGAATTCATACGCAATATCTAAAACTGCTACCGTAGCCAGTGATTCTGGTAGTGTTTGTGCGAAAGAATGCGCTTTCACACGACTTCTACCCGCTATGATCACCGATATATTGTGTTTGACTAATGATTGCGCGATGCGCTTACCAAAATTGCCGTAGCCGCCGAGAATAAGAACTTTGCTAGTCAAGAACCATCTCCGTTAGAGCGAATTCACCGCTATAAGAATAGATCTTGCCAAACAAAGGATGACGAATATCCATATACATACGAAAACTTTTGTCACTTAATGCTTCTTCTTCCGCATAGCCACGTCCCAACAGTAGCTCTAGCGGCAGACGTATCAACTTGCCGAATAGCTTCATAACATAGCCGCGATGCGCCATGACAACTTTTTGTCCGTCATAACCATATCGAACCTGCCAACCGATGCCAATGCGCATGAATTCTACGATTTCACTCCCGCCAACAGGTTGCATGCGTGAGCGAAAATGATAAGGCGCCTTGCCAGGGAAACAGAAAATTCGATCAAAGACATATATATTGCTATCCGGTTCACTTCGGAAATGCACAGTGACAGGTATATTCTCACCCGCACAGGGTACCAAAGCGCCTGCTATGCGTAGCAGGGGTGATAATAGTCGCGCGAAAAGTGACAACTCTACTTTCATGATGCCTTCTACAGTAACGACATCATTACAATAAGGCCGATTAGCATAATGTTTATGCATGACAGATGGCAACAAGGGCCATTGTTGCCCGAATATTGATTGAAAAATAGGCACATCAATAGTCATCATTGCATTCCAAATTATGAGTCAATAGGCGTTGCTGAATAGTTTGCACCTATCATTACTGATCTTGCAAACATTTTAATCGCCATGAAGAGCGGAATAAAACGAATCGCAAAGAAAAAATTTTTAAATTGTCCAATTTTCTACTTGAAGATTTTGAATGCGTGAAAACTCTTTTGTATTGTTCGTGACAATAATTAGTTCAAGTGCTAATCCGTGCGCAGCAATCCATAGATCATTATTCCCAATAGGTTTTCCTTTTTTTTCTAATTTACGACGAATCTCACCATAATGTTCAGCTGCTTGTACAGGCATAGATAATACCGGTATAAGGCTAATTAATTCTTCTAACACTGCAAATGCTTTGCTAGAACACTGGCTTTTTTTAGCACCATAAATCAACTCGCCATAGGTAATGATCGACATACCAACTGCGCCAACATCCAGTTGTTCAAATTTATTGAACACTTTCATTGGATGCTGCTTAGCAATATAAATGCAAATATTAGTGTCTAATAAGTAATACAACTTCATTGATTAAAAATCCCGACTTTGAGGAGATGTATCATTCCTCCCTTCAGCAAAGAAATCTTTAGGTAACTGAGTCAGCAATGTAAAGGCTTTTGCTAACTTTTTAGTCTTTCTTCGAATAATAATATCACCATTATTGCGCTTAAAAATTTCTACCTCTTCAGTTGCCAAACAAAATTCTTTAGGAATTCTAACAGCTAATGAATTGCCACATTTAAATACTTTCGTGATTCTCATAGCCTACCTCTATATATACGGCAAGTATATACTATATTTTATACCAAACAAAATTATTAACTGGGTATCTCTAGCCCATCATAAAGCTCAGTGTTTTAACACATCGCTTAATATCCGTTGCAACTCTATTAATTTACCATGAAAAAAATGTCCTGCTTCCGGAATCATAAGCAGGTGCGGGCATGGTTGCAGTGCATTGATCCAATGCTCAACTGCTTTATAATCCACGATCTCATCTTGCTGGCCTTGCACAACATAACAAGGATCGCTCACAGCGTTTGGAAAACTAAAGCGTTCAATCGGTGGCGCAATCAAAATTAACGGATCAAGTTTCCAATCAATACTAATGCAAGCTGCAACGTAAGCACCGAATGAAAATCCCGTTAAAGCGATCGTTTTTCCTGGATACATTGTCTGTAGCCAAGTGAGTAAGACCCGTGTATCTTCTGCTTCACCCATACCTTGCGTATAATATCCTTGGCTATTGCCTACGCCACGAAAATTAAAACGTAGATTGATAATACCTAAGGCTGTGCATGCTTTAGCGACAGTGTAAACAACTTTATTAAACATCGTTCCGCCATAGAGCGGATGCGGATGACAAATTAACATCAATCGATCGCAAGGATGTCGCGGGACTGTGAGTATTGCCTCTATATCGCCGGCCGCACCTGAAATGATTCGATTATTTTCGCCTGAACTATATGTATTCATCAGAATGGATGCTGTAGTATGAATAATTTAGCTAAGCTTAGCGCGTTCAGCAATCGGGTGTAAATCATGTCGTTTTTGGGTCATTGGATCGCATTTTCTACCTTAGTGCGCAGAGAAATAAAACGTTTTATGCGTATTTGGGTACAAACTTTACTACCGTCGTTGATCACTATGGGTTTATATTTTTTGATCTTTGGCACTTTGATGGGTACGCGTATCGGTCGTGTGCAACAAATTCCGTATTTACATTATATTGCACCGGGTTTGATCATGATGGCTGTCATTAATAATGCCTATGCGAATGTTTCTTTTTCTATATTTAGCATGCGTTTTCAAAAAAGCATTGAAGAATTACTGATAGCGCCGATTCCTAATCATTTATTATTGCTTGCTTTCATGTGCGGTGGAATAGCGCGTGGTTTATTAGTGGGTGTATTAGTGAGCTTACTGGCTTTATGCTTCGGCATGATCGCACTACACAGTATCTTTGTTTTACTGGCGATCGTGCCATTGACAACTATCTTATTCTCTTTGGCAGGATTTACAAACGGGTTATTCGCTAAAACTTTTGATGATGTCACCGTGATTCCATCCTTCGTTTTAACGCCTCTGACGTATCTAGGCGGCGTTTTTTATTCGATTCAATTACTCCCGCCAATTTTAAAAACATTATCGCTGTGCAATCCAATTCTATATATCGTTAATGCATTTCGCTACGCTTTACTCGGTGTTACGGACGTTGCTGTTGGCCCTGCTTTATCAGTTATCACACTGTGTTGTATTAGCTTATTTACTTATAATCTTTATTTACTCAATCATGGCAAGGGGTTAAAAATCTGAGCAACATTGGTATATTATTAATCAATCTCGGCAGTCCTGAGCAACCAACTCCAGCGGCAGTGCGATCTTATTTAACAGAATTTCTGACAGATCCTCGTGTCATTGAATCGCAAACCATTGCTTGGAAATTACTGCTTCATACTGTCATTTTAAACATACGTCCTAGACGATCGGCGCAACGTTATCAGCGTATTTGGATGGATCAAGGTTCGCCTTTACTCATTCATTCGAAAAAACTCGCACAGGCTTTACAAGATTATTTAGGTGAATCTTATCGTGTTGTTTTAGGTATGCGCTATGGTACGCCCTCTATTTTTGACGCGTTAGAACAAATACGTCAACAGGATCTCGATGCACTCATCGTTCTACCTTTATATCCACAGTATTGTGCAGCCACAGTTGCCAGTTGCTTTGATACCATAGCGAACGCGTTAAAAACTTGGCGAAGAATTCCCCCACTGCGATTTATCTCAGGTTATGGAAGCTATGTTCCTTATATCAATGCGTTAGTAGAACAAATAAATAAATACAGAACTTCAGAGTATTTATTATTTTCTTATCATGGACTGCCACAAAAAATCTGTGATCGAGGTGATCCTTATCAAAAGCAATGCACGCGTACCACAGAATTACTAGCAGAGACACTACAACTTAAACCCGATCACTACCGGCAAGTATTTCAATCGCGTTTTGGTTTTAAAAAATGGTTACAACCCTATGCAGATCGAACCTTAATTCATTTAGCGAAAAAAGGGATTGATCGTGTTGATCTAATCTGTCCTGGTTTTACAGTTGACTGTTTAGAAACTTTAGAAGAAATTACACAGAACTATAAAAAACTATTTCTGAATTCAGGCGGAAAACAGTTCACTTATATTCCTGCTTTGAACGATCAGAAAGAACAAGTTAGTATGTTAGCAACGTTAATTCAGTCTGGAGGATCGCGTGTTTAAATATATTAAAGTAACAATACAACTTTTTTTATTTTTTATAATGATGAATGCTCATGCTGATTTAAAAAAAACGATTCGTATTCCGCAATTTTCTAATCAAGAAGTCACTATTTGGAAAACTATAATTTATCCAAACAACAATCACATTTTAAAAATGCACTGGCATCAATACAATAGAATTGTCGTTGCACTTAACAATGGGGTTTTAAAAATTGTCAATGATCAAGGTAAGATCCATTATTTAAAATTAGAAAAAGATCATGCTTATTATTTAACTAAAGACATCCCCGGACGGCTACATTCGGATGAAAACATCACGAAAGCACCTATAAAAGTATTAGTTATTGAATTAAAAAATCATCCAAAGTAACCACACCACTGATTAATTGATCCGAATAAGCATTATTTTTTATTCCACTTGATGCAATTAAAGCAATGAATACTTGTTTTTTAGTTTTTGTCATTTGGATGAATACATCGCGCTTATTCATGAGATTTTTTGCATAGTCTTTAGTGATCACAAACAGCTTGTCAGAATATTTTATTTTTCACACAGAACAATTGAATCACTTTGATCAAATACTAAATCTATTTGAGTTCCTTGTTCGCTTATATTTTTGCGAGAACAATAGCGCCACGTGCCTATTCTTGCATCGTCTAAAATAGACAAAGCTTTTTTTATAAAATAAATATGTTTGTAACATATGCCTGAATCAATCTAGATTTTCGCGTCGCCATCCAAGGAAATTCATCCATAAACAAAATAATTTAACGAACTCTGACTTTTTAGAACGAAGCACTTGTGTTAGTTCAATTTGCTTATTCTTTCGACCTATTAGCAGTTGCATCACTCAACCAATTTATTTATTCGGACACTTATAAACTTAAGATAAGTGTCCGAATAAATCAAACATTTTAGGCTTCTTGCTTGACGTACTATTTAGTTTATATAAGATAATTTCAGTGAAACATTATTATCAATAGGCGCTAAATCTTCCACTTTCTCACATGTAAATAAAGTTGATAGGCTTTGCGAGCCAGTTAAAATAGAATTACCTTCATTTTTAACTGGTCCTGGTTTTTTAGGAACCCATTCGGATTTGCTCTGATCAGGTTCACGATCGCCAGGTTCACGATCGCTCTGTTTATCATTGTTATAATCGTTCTTCATAGATACAATAACCTCTCTTTCGATGTCAATAATACTCATTTAAGAATATACTCATAATCATTTCTTTGTAAATATTAATTTTAATAAAAAATTTTTCAATTCTTTTCTTTTATACATTAAAATTCTGATGATAATTGCTAATAGACGATGTAGCCTCATTTGTATTTCGATTAATAAAAAATCCTGCTTTGCTTTGTTCTTGGTTAATTAAACTCAAAGCAGTTTCCAGTGGATTGTCTGCGTTTTGTATTGCAAGAAATTTCTCGTTATTTTTTAGCTCAGAAAGATTACAATATCTTCTACCCTCAATTCTAAAGTACCTATCAGATAATAAACAGACAGCCAGAAAAAATGCGCATGAATTATTATGCTGCATTGAAATTTCAAACAATTCCTCTTTACATTCCAGATCCAGGCTTTGTATTAAACCTGGATGTAATCGCTCAGAACCTATCCATTGATCCGCGCCGATGAGGCTACGTCGCACTAAACAAAGATTAGCGTACAAAAAATGTATAACAACAAATTTCATGGGATCAGTATGCACCATACAGGTATGGATGATTTTTTGAACTTCTGATTGTCGCAACAGTGCATTTTTTTCCTGTTCTTTGGGTCTTTTATAAACTAAGAGAAAACCTACTGTGCTTTCTTTCGGCCAGATTTTTTCCCAACCTTCCCAGACTGTAAAAATAAAGTTTATACCGGTATTTATATTTAATATCTCACTTTTCCGTAAATAATGACTCCAAAACATTAAATTATTGTTCCCATACGATAATTGAGTAAGCAAATGAAAGGCTTTATTAAAATCATTCTTAGGCGGATGAGCATCACAATCTATGCACGCTTTTAAGCTTGCTAACAGTTTAAGCGTTATGTTTTTTTCATCTTTATTAACAGATAATTTATGCAGAAGCATTGTAACTTTTTCTAAACACTCTTTTGATTCCTGTTCTGAATTTTTTACATCAGTATGTGCGACGATAAATAGTTCAATCGCTTCTTTAATTGAAAAAGTATCCGGTTCTTCAATATCAATGCTTTTCAAAATCTTATAAATATCTTCTATCGCTAAAGCAGTAAGTGATTTTTCAGAATTGGGTGATTTTTTATAGAGTATTCTTTCAATCCAAGTAAATTTCTTCTCCTGAATACTTTTCGCATGTTGCATATATTCATCCAGAACATTCAAAATATTGCGTAATAATTCTTGTACTGCGTTCATATAATCACCTGGCTGTAAATTGATCAATCATGCGCCCAATTTTCGATTTTTAACTTAGGAATACGTATAAATTCTCTTGTATTATTAGTAACTAAAATTGATTGTGTACACTGTGCATGTGCAGCTATCATTAAATCCAATGCACCAATAGGTATGCCTTTTTTCTCAAGATAGACTCTTATATAAGCATAATAACTCGCAACCTCTTCATCAAAAGCCAGGATATTTAATGGCAATGTGAACTCTCTTAACGCAGCTCTATTTTTTTGATGATGCTTGCTTTTTTCAACACCGTAGCTTAACTCAGCCAATGTAATAGATGATATGCAAATATCACCGATACTAAATGACTGAAACTTTCTAAGTACCTGTTCAGGTTGTTTCTGAATGATATAAATACAGATATCAGTATCCAACATATAACTCATAAAAAAATATCTTCTCTATCCTGCTGCTTCGGTTGATTCCTACCATGCGCAAAATAATCACTTGAAAACTTATCAAGACTAGAAAGTAAAGATCTCCAAGGATCTTGGATGGGCAATAAAACAACAGCATTTCCTATCTTTTTTATGAATACTTTTTCCCCTTTAAAGCGAAATTTCTTGGGCAAACGCACAGCTTGGCTTTGACCATTTTGAAATAATTTAGCTATCTCCACGGTATAAACTCCATAAAATATATACCTTAAGGTATATATTTTATAAGATTTTTGCAAGCACTTATTAAATAGGTTCAGCTTATTCTTTTTTAATAAACTTATGCGCATAATCCAATTAAAAAATTTTTCACGCATTCCTTCGTGTTTTATATCTTGTGCCACACAGTGTTTGCTAAAATTTGCATTGAACCCCCTGGCTGTATTGAACTTCAAAGGACATTGTATGCACCGCTATCAAATTATCCTCGGATTAATTTTTGCACTATGCTGCGTTTCACTGGCAGTCTGCCAATCACATAAAACATTCACTCTTGTAAACTCAAGTACAGCTATCAGG
This sequence comes from Gammaproteobacteria bacterium, assembly GCA_013289115.1. Lineage (GTDB taxonomy): Bacteria > Pseudomonadota > Gammaproteobacteria > Diplorickettsiales > Diplorickettsiaceae > JABDAQ01. Next base: position 5,039 of record JABDAQ010000029.1, on the reverse strand, counting down.
ATTGCATTACCACACAATACCGCTTATCGACTTTTCTCTTTACCGAACCCAGAACGCCTAGTACTCGATTTAAACAACACGTCTTTATCAAGAAAAAGTTTTTATTTGAAAAAAATAAGCAAACCGATCAAAAAAGTCCGAATTGGTTTTTTTAAGCCACACGTACTACGTCTTGTATTTCAATTGACAGAAAAACAAATCTATAAAAGTCGACTCATCACAACCACAAAGGATCAGCATTTAATCATCACACTGAAGGCAAAGAAAACGAAAGCACACCCAACACCTCAGTCAACCGTTTTGCAAAAAAATTTAGAACACTATTTAGTAACTACACTGGCTTATCAAGATAAACCATCCTCTGATCGATTGGTTACCATCGTAATCGATCCAGGGCACGGTGGAAAAGATCCAGGCACTGTCGGTTATTATGGCACGCATGAAAAAGACATTACGCGCATAATCGCATTACGCTTACAGAACAAACTCAATCAATACATTGGATTTCACGCCATACTCACGCACACACGCGATTGTTTTATTCCACTACGTGGTCGCCTCCAAATTGCCCGCCATGCGCATGCGGATCTATTTTTATCTATTCATGCCGACGCCTATATCAAATCCAACGCCACAGGCGCTTCTATATTTGCTTTATCCACACACGGCGCCAGCAGTGAAGCGGCACTTTGGTTATCTAATCGCGAAAATCATTCAGAGTTAGCGGGTATTAATTTGAGTCATAAAAACAAAACGCTCTATTCTGTATTATTAGATTTAGAACAAACGGCAAGCATTTCTGCAAGCTTAAAAATTGGCGATCAACTCTTGAACAATATTAAACTTATTGGAAGCGTACACCATGACAGCGTAGAGCAAGCTCCTTTCATGGTTTTAAAAAATCCTGACATTCCTTCTCTCTTAATCGAAACCGGATTCTTATCTAATCCCAGCGAAGAACGAGTCTTACATAATTCTTTCTATCAACAACGTTTAGTCAAAGCCTTAGCGACAGGCATTGTGACGTATTTTTCCCAACACCCGCCCCGCAATACTTTGCTAGCACGCTTGCATCCGAATACTGTAATCGATTAGTTTTAGTACATTCACCCAAAAGAATCGGTAACCAATTACGCATGATTAGAAACAAGCCAAGCCTCCTAAGCTTAAAGGGGCAAAGCCCACCTCTTCTTGTTGTTAAAGATTTATCCCCTCTAACGCCCGGCGGACACGGCTTGCTTGAACAGTTGCAAACTGATACACCCGATCACCATGACCTTATCTTAAAAAAAGGCGAAAATTCTCACGAAAAAAATATACACAATGTAGTGTACGAACAAGCTAGTAAACAGGGATACGCTAACTATTTTACGCAACCATATCACTCTTCTAAAGAAGGGTTTTTTGCAACGGTGAGAGAACCCGGAGGGAAACTAAACTATTACTTTGATTTCTTCAAAAAAAATAGCGGAACTATGCCGTATCTTGTTTTTATTTTCACGCAAATAATGCGTTTAACTCAGGCCCTCACATTTTTGCATGAAACACAGTTTTTAGATCAAGAAAATAATATACACGCTGGCATTCTACATACCGATCTAAAAACTGATAATATTTTTCTTAATCAAGACGGACTCTTTGTTATTGGTGATTTTGGTTCAGCACACTACAGGCATGAATCTGTGCATGATTTATACCTAAGAAATATTCAACCCGAGCTATTAAAAAATAGTTGCCCAAGCGCGAATCAAATCATATTAGAAAAAGAAGCAATGCAAACTCACCAACACGATATGTACGGCCTGGGACTGATACTTGGAGCCTTATTAAACGAAGCACATCCTTTAGACGCTTATGCAGATGAAAATATTAGCTTACAGGAACGGGCAGAAAAATTTATACTGAATAATGACCGCCCCGCCAAACAACCAGCAAACAAGCATGAATCGCTGGCTATTCACGAATGCGATCCGAATGAACTATTCCTATTACTAAAAGATATATATTACGAACTCATCTATCCCAATAGACCCAGCGCAAAAACATTATTACAAGAACTAAACTCATTGAGTAAGATCTTTCAAACATCAGATGAAGACAAAAAAATGTTTCGAGACAATTTAATAAAACAGTTTGAGAATAAAAAACACTCCTTATCAGAATTTTTTATGCAATGTTCTATTTCAAGTGAAAACGGATACGTCGCTGTACATTCATCAGAAAAGAAATTACAAACTAAAACATTATGACACAACGCATTCAAAAACTTGCGCCTCATGTTGCCAATCAGATCGCCGCAGGTGAAGTGATTGAACGACCCGCCTCTATTGTCAAAGAACTATTTGAAAATAGTTTGGATGCTGGCAGTCAAAACATACAGATCGATCTAGAACAAGGCGGATTAAAACGTATTCAGGTTCGTGATGACGGACACGGTATTTATAAAGAAGATTTAACACTGGCTATAAGTCGCCATGCTACCAGTAAATTACATCAATCCGAGGACTTAAATGCAATCACCAGTTTTGGTTTTCGGGGTGAAGCGCTCGCCAGTATCGCCTCTTGCGCACGCGTACAATTAAGTACACGGATACATTCAGAAGAACACGGCTGGCAAATTCATACAGAAAATAATGCAGATATTATCGGACCCATACCCAACGCGCATCCGATTGGAACGACCGTTGAAGTCTGTGATCTTTTTTTCAATATCCCCGCGCGCCGTAAATTCTTACGCAGTGTGCAAACTGAATATACACATTGCGAAGAATTACTACGACGTTTATGTTTATGCAATTTTGCCGTTGCAATACGATTGCAACATAATAAACGCATGCGTTGGCAACTAGAACCCGCCCTCGATCATAGAACACAGACACAACGCATTGGCGATTTATTCGGAACAGAATTTGCAAATCAAACTATTTACTTAGAACAACAAATCGCTGATCTGAGTATTCGCGGATGGATTGCATTACCTAATTTCTCGCGCGCACAAGCCAATCTGCAGTATTTTTATATCAATAATCGTATGGTACGCGACAAAACGATCCATCATGCTGTTGCGCAAGCCTATCGTGATGTTCTACCGCAAGGTCGCCATCCTGCTTTAATTTTATTTTTAGACATGGATCCAACACAGGTTGATGTCAACGCACATCCAAGTAAACATGAAGTGCGTTTTCATAGCAGTCGTTTAATTCACGATTTTTTATACAGTCATTTAAAACGAGCTTTAGCTGAAGCCAATCCAAGCAAGCTGATCCAAAATACGATTAATCTACCTGTATCGGGATCAATACCGATCTTAGAAACGGTCGACTCATCAAACGAAGCATCAATAGCAATCACAAACACGCAAGTACAAGAAGTGCGCCCCCTCTACACAACACATAAACTTATTTCACCGCAACAAGCATTGGAAAAGCAATGCTTAGAACAAACACAAATACCGAATACAAAAATACCTCCTCTCGGCTTTGCCATCGCACAATTACATGGTATTTATATCTTGGCTGAAAATGAACACGGTCTGATTTTGATTGATATGCACGCAGCGCATGAACGCATTCTTTATGAACAATTAAAAAAAGAATTAAAACAACACGGGATACAACGTCAAACCTTACTCTTACCAATCTCAATCAAAATCAATCCGCTGCACTTACCTTTAATGCAGAAACAGCAAGCCGTATTTCAAGATTTCGGCTTTGAATTTGAACTTTTAGGCGAACACACGATCGCATTACGTAGTCTGCCCATACTGTTAAAAACAATTAAAGTGGACTCTTTATTACAAGATCTGCTCGACGATCTGATAGACAATCCTGAAAAAAACACAGATTTGAGTGAATTAATGCATGAACGTTTAGCCGCGCATGCCTGTCGTTATGCCGTGCGTGCAGGACGCAAAATGACCTTAATTGAAATGAATCAATTATTACGTGCGATTGAAGACACACCCCATAGTGGACAATGCAATCACGGCCGGCCTACTTGGAAACAATTCACTTTAGCTGAACTGGATAAATTATTTCTGCGTGGACGTTAGGTGTTCAGTCCGAAGTAATGTAGGTTTTATAGAAAATAAAAGCGTATACTCTGCATATTAAAAAGATGATAGCAAGCATTATTTTCTGAGAAACAAACATGGGTACTTTTGCATTAAAAATACCGATAGGTGAAAGCGATTTTCGGCGTGTAATACAAGGCAAATACTATTTTATTGATAAAAGTCTTCTAATCAAAGAAGTTCTCGACGATTCAGCCTCGGTTATGCTGATCACCCGTCCGCGTCGTTTTGGGAAGACCTTAAATTTATCGATGTTACGGTATTATTTTGCCAGCGAAGTGGAAGGAGAAAGCACACAGGATTTATTTTATGGCTTAAAGATTCACGAAGAAAAAGAAATAGCACATCAGCATCAAGGCCACTATCCGGTTATCTTCTTAACCCTGAAAGATCTTAAGTTTTCTACGTTTGAAGAAACCTATCAAAATTTTTGTCAACTCATCGCGTTTCTTTATGAAGAACATCGTTATTTGCTTGCGGGTGAGATCCTGTCAACGAATGAAAAGACCCGCTACCACGCTGTATTAGAGGAAAAAGCCTCCTCTGCTGGGATCAATTATTCGTTAAAAGGATTAAGTACTTATCTGCACCGCTATCACAAAGTAGCGCCGATCATTCTGATTGATGAATACGACACGCCGATCCAATCGGGGTATTTAAACGGCTATTATCCACAGATAGTCGAATTATTTCGGGCATTTTTAGGATCGGCCTTAAAAGACAATCCACATTGTTTCAAAGCGGTGTTAACGGGGATTCTGAGAGTATCGAAAGAAAGTTTATTTTCAGGATTAAATAATATTCGGGTGTATTCCGTACTCCATAAACGCTACGGTGAGTATTTTGGATTTACTGAGTTAGAAGTACAGACCTTGTTACAGAAAGCAGGATTGCAAACGCAAAGTGAAGGGATTCGTCGTTGGTACAACGGCTATGAAATCGGAGGTCATACGATTTATAATCCTTG
>JABDAQ010000028.1 GCA_013289115.1 Gammaproteobacteria bacterium | reverse complement strand
TTGTTGTTTAAATCCTCTATAACGTTTGTTACTGTTACCACCTCTATTTACTCTTTGCGGCATAAAATTAACCTTTTTTATTTTTATCAGAAATGCAGTCAATGAATCTTCAATGTCTTAAACTTTGTTTGGTCACACATTTTCAAAACAAATCTTTTGAATACTGTAAATCACTTATCTTAAATGCCATAAAAGGGGGTGTTACTTCTATTCAGCTTAGAGAAAAGAATAAAGAATTATTTGAGGTTTATGATTTAGCATTAAAATTAAAATCCTGTTTAACACCGTTAAATATCCCGCTAATTATTAATGATCATATTCAGATTGCTAAAGCGATTGACGCAGAAGGCGTTCATTTGGGTCAATCCGATATTTCACCGAATGAAGCAAGAAAGCTAATAGGCTCACATAAAATAATTGGTTTGTCTATCGAAACCTATGAAGAACTTGAAATCGCAAATCAACTTACTTGTATTGATTATGTCGCGGCAAGTGCTGTATTTCCTAGTAAAACGAAATCAAATTGTAAAACAATTTGGGGAATAGAAGGGTTGCGACAAATAATACGCCTATCTAAGCATCCTGTGGTTGCAATCGGTGGAATTGATACAAATAATATTAGAATGATTTTCGAAAGCGGTGTTTGCGGTGCCGCTGTTGTTAACGCTATTCATGATAGTGTTGATCCGAAAAAGAAAGCATCTCAGTTACTTGCTCATGCGTGCTCAAGCCAACGCAGATAACTTGTAGGCATAATTTAGACAGAAAAATCATGTTAAAAAAAATAAAAGATATATTGATCAAAATAAAACAAGATAAACCTCTCATAGTAAATCTTACGAATGATGTGACTATGAATTTTGTCGCCGATGGATTGCTCAGCTTGGGTGCTTCCCCGATCATGAGTAAATCTGAGCAAGAAATTGAAGATTTATTACAGTGGGCGCAAGCGATCGTGATTAATTTTGGAACCTTGGATGATGCATTTATTGCATTAAGCGAACGTGCTTGCATAATCGCTAATCAACTCAATAAGCCTGTCTTATTAGATCCCGTGGGCGCCGGTGCATCTAACTATCGTACAGAGACCTGTATGAAATTTCTTCAGCAATATAATCTATCAATTATTCGCGGGAATGCTAGCGAAATTATGTCATTGGCCGCTGTAGCGAGGCTGACAAAAGGCGTTGATAGTACAATGGACAGTCAGCAAGCGATTGAAAGTGCAAAAAATAGTTTCAATGCGACATAATGCTGTCGTTGTGATGAGCGGTAAGATAGATTTTATTGTGAATGCTTCTTTGTATCATCAATTTGATCGGGGTTCTGCACTTATGCCAATGATTACAGGCACAGGTTGTTTATTTTCTGCAGTCATTGCTGCTTTTCATGCGGTTGAAAAAAATAGTTTAGATGCCAGTGTTGCCGCCACTGTTTTTTATGGAATCTGTGGAGAAGTTGCCGAGAAAGAAGCGAAAGGACCTGGATCATTTAAAACTAAATTTATCGATGCTTTAAATTGTATACCCACTCAAAGTCACTATGAAAAAAGATAGTTATAGCTGCGTAGTTACCATTGCAGGTTCAGATTCATCGGGCGGTGCAGGGATACAAGCAGATATCAAAACAATTTCAGCCATCGCTTGCTTGTCTCGTCATCCTTTATACGCAGCCTCGGTTATCACGGCATTAACAGCACAGAATACACAAGGCGTTCAATCCATTCAGGAAGTTCATCCTGATTTTGTGGCGCAACAAATAAAAAGTGTGTTGAGTGATTTAAATGTCGCGGCGGTTAAGATAGGCATGTTACATAATGAATCGATTATCGACGTCGTTTCGTTCGCTATGCGTCAATTTAAACCGCCGTTTATTGTGCTCGATCCGGTTATGGTATCAAACAATGGTGCGCAATTACTTCATGCCCAGAGTGTAAACCGGCTGAAAGAAAAACTATTTTCACTGGCCACACTCATTACACCGAATATATTGGAAGCTGAAAAATTAGCATCTATGCGCATTAGCAATGAACAGGAACAAGCAAGAGCAGCTAAAAAATTAGGGGATGATTATCAAGTAAACATACTGATTAAAGGGGGACATTTGTGTAAAGAGCAATCTTCCGATGTGCTTTACCTCTATGAATCAATGCACTGTGTTTGGTTTCACACAAACAGAATTCATTCTAAGAATACACATGGCACGGGTTGTAGCCTGTCATCTGCGATTGCTTCGTATCTTGCTCAAGGTTCTTCATTAAAAAAAGCGATCGATTCTGCGAAAAACTATGTAACGAAAGCTATTTTATCAGGCTGTACGCGCAATTTAGGTCACGGGTGTGGTCCTGTGGATCATTTTTATTTTTTAGAAAGCGATAATCCATAACCTCGTGAAAAAATAATTTTATTAGGTTGATACGGATCAGAAATATTGACCGGTAATTTAGCCGTAATGTCATCGATTCCAAATAAAGCGCGTACTAATGCCGGCAAACTAGGACCTCGATAATAGCCATTGCCATCTTCTTTAACGTAATAACCGTATGGGTTATAACCTGCCAACAAGACATCAGAGACATCTTTATAATTCGCTAGATCATAAGGAGCCGATAAACTGAGAAAGATAGTTTTTTTACCTTGAGTGTGCGCATAACGCAATGTTTTGTAAATAAACTGTGCTTGATTCATTGTGACATTGCTAAAGCTTTCCGTGTTGGCCGGAGAAGATTTTGTTGTGCTGCTGCCAACCATGAAAATGTCCGCTTGATCGATGGCTCGTTTCACGGTTGCGAAATTATTGCCGGTAATTTTATCAGTTTGCAGATGCAATTTTTCAGATAATTGCCGCGTTTTTTGTAAACGTGTTATTTCAGTCGCGATACCGGTTGCTTGCTCTGCAGAGGGCATCAATGCATAAATATACGTGTTTGCTAATGATTTTATTGGCAATACCTGCGTGTTATTTTGTACTAAGGTAATCGCTGCATTCGTGATTTTTCTTTCCAATACACGCTGTCTGTGTTGAGTGAGTATTTTTTGCGCCTCTTTAATTTTTTCAGATAATGATCGGTGATCCGGCTGTAACAAGCCTAATTTGATTTTTAATAGCACGATACGCAGTACTGATTGATCTAATTCTTCTTGAGAAATTTTTCCATTTTTTACAGCGGCTTCAATCCCTGTTATTAAATCAGTCAGTTTACTATGATCGCGCGCTTGCAATAATTCCACAGGCATCAAGGCAATATCATCTCCTGCTTCAAATGCTTTAATCGTTGCATTCATCGGATCAAAATTATCGGCGATGGCGCCCATGTCTAACGCATCGGTTATAGTCACTCCATGAAAATGGAGTTGTTTACGTAATAAATCGTATTGAATTTTTCGCGATAAAGTAGCAGGTACCGTAATGGTTTTATGGACTTTATTTGCATAAATTTGCTGATTATCCAAGGCTGGAAATTGAATATGAGCGGTCATAATTAGATCGGGCCCTTGTTGCTCGATGATCTTTTTAAAAGGATATAGATCGATTTGCCAAGCCTGTTCTTTCGTGTGTTGCACTAGGGGTAATCCAATATGGCTATCCACTGAGGTATCACCGTGTCCAGGAAAATGTTTTAGAGTGCTGGCTACACCGACCGCTTGCATGGCTGCATTCATTTGCATACCAAGCTTTGCGACTAATTTCGAATCGTCTGAAAACGCTCGAACATTAATCACAGGATTCTGCGGATTAACCGTGACGTCAACATCAGGCGCGAAATTGAGATTAATACCGACCGCTTTTAAATTAATGCCTAGGGTTTGGCCAACGATTGCTGTGTATTGCTCGCTCGGGTGTCCAAGGTAAGCGGCGGCAAGCGCCATGTTGCCTGGAAAGCTAACGCTTTGATCCTGCGGTAAGCGTGTAACGATGCCTCCTTCCTGATCGGTACCTATTAATAACGGAAGGTTGAAAGCAGTTTGCATGGTTTTTTGTAAAGCATCTGTTAAGCGCACAATCTGTGGAACATTTTTCAAATTATTTGCAAATAAAATAACGCCGCCAATGTGATTCTGACGCAAGATGCGTTTAATGTCTGGATTGATCATGACGAAATCTTGCCGACATGTTTGTGTAGGCCTCGAACACCAATAACGAAAATCGAGCATCAACTTTTGTCCGATTTTTTCTGATAAAGACATCTTGGCTACAAGTTTGCGCGCCTCAAGGGTAGATGTGTCCAAAGCAGCGTATACGTTGTGAGAACCAAGTGCTATTAGTAGCAATGCAGATAAAAATTTAAAAGATCGTGCGACTGCCTTTATCATAAGTGATCCCTTTGTTACACTTGCCAATTTTATGTGTACATCGTATGGAAAAAAATGTACTCAGCGAGTTTGCGCAAATTTTGCTGGCAGATCAACTCAATTATGAAACAAAAAATACTTCGACGGAGTTTGCAGCATTCGCACGCATGGATGATGCGCCGCTTGTTCAATACGTTGATAAACTTTTATGCACGGCCGTTGAACGCGGTGCCTCTGATATTCATTTAGAGCCTCAGGCGGAAGAGTTTCGTATTCGTTTTCGTATTGATGGTTTGCTGTACCCCATCGCTTTATTACCGCCGATGGTGGCACAACGCATGATCAGTCGTTTAAAAATCATGGCGCAATTAGATATTGCGGAACGCAGAATGCCACAGGACGGCCAATTTCAAATAAGCATGACGCAGACGATTGATTGTCGTATCAGTACTTGTCCAACCATCTACGGAGAAAAAGCGGTTCTGCGTTTATTAGATACACAGAAATCGGTTTTATCGATCGAACAGCTTGGCATGAATGCTTCGCAACAGATCATTTTCTCACAGGCATTAACCGCTGCACACGGGATGATTTTGGTAACCGGTCCTACCGGTAGTGGCAAAACGGTTACCTTATATACAGCCCTTAATTATTTAAACGATACGCATTTAAATATCACGAGTATTGAAGATCCGGTTGAAATTCATTTGCCCGGCATTAATCAAGTCAATGTGAATCGCAAGGCTGGTTTGGATTTTACCGCTGTACTGCGATCATTATTACGTCAAGATCCCGATATCATCATGATCGGTGAGATGCGTGATCGTGAAACAGCAGAGATTGGTATGCATGCTGCACAAACAGGACATTTGGTTTTATCTACGTTGCATACAAACAACGCGGCCGAAACGTTAACACGTTTAGTCAATATGGGTATCCCTGCTTACGATTTAATTTCTTCCATCCGTTTGATTATGGCGCAACGTCTCGCACGATGTTTGTGTCCATTTTGCAAAATACCTGATATTCATTCAGAGCAATTTTGTCATGATTGGAAATTATCGCTGACCGTACATTCTACTTTATTTACTGCGGTAGGTTGCCCGCGTTGCATTCAAGGTTATCAAGGACGTACGGGTATTTTTGAATTATTACCAATGACAGAGGCATTGATCAACGCGATTGCGCAAGGTGCTTCTGCTGCTGCAATTACTGAACGTGCGCACAATCTTGGTTATTTAAGTTTGCAACAATCTGCTTTAGAAAAATTAAGACAAGGACTAATTAGCATTGCCGAATTAAAAAGAATCGTTTAATCGCTCGCATCTTGATAACATAATTTCTGTTCTACAAATTAAAATGCTGATCTAAATATTGTCTTTCACATAATAAATATCAACAAAGAGGTTAATTAAAGTGAAAAAATTATTAAAACCTTTTACGTATGCATTTTTGTTTTCTAGCAACGCATCTGCTGTGATTCAAGAACTTTTAAGATATTCGGAAACAATTTTTTTTAACGGTAAATCTATTCGAGCCATTTTTCTTCTTACTTGATTTTGAACTTGAAGATAATAAAAAATTTCTGGTGCAGAATTTTAAAGGTGTTCATGAATTTTATGATGAAATACTTTATAAATTTATGGGAAAATATAATGCAGAAAAATTATATTCTGATAATGACTTGTACCGAGAATTAATTAAGATAAAAAGCAGGTTAGTCGAAATTGTATGGTCGTCTTCATCCAAAATTACTGATGAAAGTGTGTCGGATTCAGAAAAATCAGCGATAGAAAAACAGATACGAAGTCTAAAATCAGATTTGCTGTATCACTTATTTGGATTTTATACAGGCCATCCGCAGTCATTTTCTATAGCAGATGAAGCACTCACGCATCTTGCTAACGAAAATCTTTCTCATTTATTATTTTCAAATTCTATTTTTACCTTGAATCAAGAACAGCTAGAACGATTATTCGAAGCTTGTAATTATTTAAGTTCTTTAGAAGGAAACAAAATTTTGAATCAAATTAGTTTTAATGCAATGGCAGAAGTTTATTTAAATGTAAGTGCTCATTGGGATGCTCAAAAAGAGTTTCTAATAGCAACAGCACAGAATAAACTTATAGAGCTGATGTTGTTCAAAAAAGAAGTGTTGAAAGAAAAAATCGTTCATTTAGAAAATAAATTAGCGGAAGAATTTGAACGATTGGAAGATCGATTATCCAATAAGCTTATCGTTTTAAAGGCCGGATTGTCGTTGTTACAGAATACAGAAGAACATAACGAACATAGAGAACTGCCGTAGGTATTAACCTGCATTATTTCACGTCAGAAACCCATACCTTGATTTGATTATTTTGCATAAAATGTTGTCTGTATTTTTTAATACGAATTCAGGATTGAATTCGTATTAAAACAAAATAAGGAAAAAGGATAGTGCATGATACGGATTAAGAAAGTATGGAATTGGTCAGGAATCAATAAAAAAGGGGAATCAATTTATGGCACGGTTCCCTTTGTCGATCGAGAAGCCTTGCAGCTTAAGCTGAGTCAACAGGGTATTCGAACAACCGCCATGAGTAGCCATTATCTTTTAATTTTTGAACGCTTTATTACAGCGGATATAATAACAACGCTTTTTCGTGAGTTTGCAACGCTGCTAAACGTGGGGATTCCTTTAGTCAAGACCTTGGAATTATTAAAAAAAACGGTTACACATGATTCATTGCGCATTTGTTTAGACACAGTGCAATTGGCGATACAAAAAGGTCATGCTTTGTCCGATGCTTTTCGTCAACACCGACAGTATTTTGATGAGTTGTATTGCAATTTAATTGCAATTGGTGAACAAACGGGTAATTTAGCGGAAATTTTTCAGCAAATTGCGCAGTATCAGGAAAAAATTCTTCGACTCAAGAATAAATTAAAAAAAGCTTTGATGTATCCAGTGGTTGTTTTATGCATAGCGCTTTTAGTGTTTGTTGCCTTATTGCTTTTAGTGATTCCGCAATTTCAAAGTTTATTTGCAGGAAGTGGCGCGCAATTACCAAAACTTACACAGGATGTGATTTCATTATCAGAATGGATGCAGCATTATGGTATCTATTTCGGATTATTTTGGATTGCAGCAGGATTTATTTTTTGGGAGGCAAAGAAAAAAATACCGAGTTGTTCGCAGTTTTTTGATCATTGCATTTTGCACGTGCCGGTGTTTGGGCAATTATTACGACAAGCTATTTTGGCGCGCTTTGCGCGTATTTTAGCGACTACTTTGCAATCAGGTTTGCCTCTTTTGCTTGCTTTGCAGGCCTGCAGCCAGGTAGTGACAAATCACAAATATCGTTCGGCGATCATGCAAGTGCATTCCGATATTTTAACCGGAGCATCCTTGCATCGAAGCTTAGCACGCTTCACCTTGTTTCCAGAGGTTTGGGTCAATATGATCGTGATCGGTGAAGAATCTGGAACGTTGGCTATCATGCTGACGCAATTGGCGAACGTATACGAACAAAAATTAGACCAGGATTTTGATCGCTTAAGTGAATTGATTGAGCCAGTGCTTATTGTGAGCTTAAGTGTTTTGATCGGTACGCTTGTTATTGCTATGTATTTACCAATCTTTAAATTAGGGACAGTGATATGAATACATTGATATATCTTACTGCGCTTGCTGTGAGCGCAAGTGTTGGCAGTTTTTTGACTGTATTGGCGCATCGTTTGCCGCGTATGTTATTAAAAGCGGATTCTGGGATGACCTCGTCGTTTAATCTCATAGTGCCGCGTTCTCATTGTCCACATTGTGCGCAGTCTTTACGTATTCGCCATATGATTCCTATTGTGAGTTATATCGTTTTAAAAGGTCGTTGTGCGTATTGCTTTAATAAAATCCAAGTGCGTTATCTTTTGATTGAGCTTGGCACTCTCATCTGTTCTTTGATAATCATTCGTTGTTTTGGTTTTACGCCTTCTCTTCTTGCGGGATTAGTTTTTACTTGGGGTGCGATTGCGATCGCTGTGATCGATTGGGAACACTATTTAATACCAGATATTATCGTTTTGCCTTTGTTGTGGTTGGGTTTATTTCTCAGTGTGTTTTCTGTATTTATTGAACCGGAAGATGCCATTGCAGGTGCCATGTGCGGTTATCTTAGCTTGTGGTTATGTGCGTGGATTTATTATTTTATAACGAAAAGAACAGGGATGGGACATGGTGATTTTAAATGTTTCGCTATGTTAGGTAGTTGGCTCGGAGTGGCTCGATTGCCGTATTTACTTCTTTTTGCAGCTTTGATGGCAATCGGGAGTGCGATGTTCTTTTTTCTAAGAAGAAAAATAGAGTACTATACCGCGATTCCGTTCGGACCTTTTTTAGTGTGCTCAGGTTGGCTGATTTTTTTATGGCAAATAGGATTTCATCATGTCCGTTGATCGTAAATCGATAGCAATTCTTGGCGCGGGTGCTTGGGGCACTGCATTAGCGATACAAGCTGCAAATCTCGGTCATGCTGTCTTTTTGTGGGCTTACGAGCTGCAGCAGATTCATGAGGTTAATACGCAGCATTATAATTCACGTTATTTGCCGAATGTATGTTTGTCATCGAATATTATTTGTTCTCATGATATAGAACAGGTTGTACGCAGAGCAGATTTAGTATGTATTGCAACGCCTAGCGCAGTTTTTCGTCAAATAGTGTGTCGTATTCAACCGTTTTTACAACAGCGCAGTATTGCTTGGGTTACAAAGGGTTTGGAGCCAGATACCCATCAATGGTTGCACGAAGTCGTTGTTCGGGAATTGGGCGAAATAGAAGTCGCTGTATTATCAGGACCTAGTTTCGCGCGTGAAGTCGCATCAAACATAGTCACCGCCGTCATGCTTGCCTCATCATCTTCAGAATTTGCTCGGGTAGTGCGTGACTATTTTCAGAGCGCGCATTTTTTGATATATATCAGTCATGATGTTATCGGCGTCGAATTAGGAGGTGCAATTAAAAATGTTTTAGCAATCGCGCTCGGTATTGTAGATGGTTTAGGATTAGGCGCTAACACGCGGGCTGCGTTTATAACCTTTGGGTTGGCTGAGATGTTAAGATTAGGTGTCGCCTTAGGTGCGCAAACAGAAACTTTATTGGGTTTATCAGGGTGTGGTGATCTTATTTTAACTTGCACCGATGATCAGTCGCGTAATCGGCGTTTTGGTATTGCGTTAGGTCAGAGTATGAGTATACAGCAAGCTAAAGAGCAGGTAGCCTCTGTCGTTGAAGGTATAGAGACGTCTGCAGGAATTTTTTATTGGCTTCAGAAAAAAGTAATTTCTGCGCCGATTTGTGACACTGTTTATCGAATTTTATATCAAGGTCTCCCTGTTCAAGCGCTCTTACAATGTTTAAATACGATGCAGCACGTTGATTTTTAGGCGATTTAATAAAATGACTTTTCCCCTTTGGGTCGCGTTTTAAATCGTCGATGTACCCAAAAAAATTGTTCAGGATATAAACGAATTGCAGCTTCTAGCGCCTCATTAAAAGAGCAGGCGTCTTGATAAACATCGCCATGTGCAGGAAAAGGGCGAATTACAATTCGATATCCTCCATGATTCGGTAAACGAAAATAAAATAATGTAACGGCAGCAGCGTTTGCTCTGTTTAGATAGCGTTCAATCGTTGCAAGTGTCGCGGTAGGTATTGAAAAAAGTGGTGCGAACACGCTGTGATTCGCACCATAATCTTGATCAGCTGCACACCAAACGACAGATCCACGTTTTAATGTCATTAGGATACTTCGTAATGAGCCGCGATTAAGAGAAGAGGCTACTTTGGAATAGAAATATTGCTGGATAAATTGGTTGATCAGGCGATTATTTTGATCGCGATAAATTACATGCGTAGGGCATACAGCATTAAACAAACGCAAAAATAGGTAAAAAGAAGTAAAATGTCCGCTTAAAATCAGTACACCTTGCTTGCGTGATCTTAGCGCGTTGAGATATTCCAAGCCTTCTATTTGTATCTGTTGTTTGCACAATTGTTCTTGTAGTTGTTTGTCAGATAAGAAACAAGTCATGGCGAGTTCAGTCAAGCCTATACCTAAAGATTGAAAATGCATTTTTGATAGTTTTTTTCTGGCTTCTGTAGAAAGATCTGGAAAGCAAAGTTCTAAATTAACTCGTACGATAGTTCTTAATCGCTTCAATAATAAATAGGTTATGTTGCCTAGCCACCGACCCAATGCTAATTGTCGTCTATAAGAAAGGCGGCTTATAAGATATAAAATTGCTAGCGAACACCAAGTAAGCCAATAACGGGGATGATAAAAAGATCTGTGTGTATCAGCACGCATCATGCTTGATTTTTCAATAATAAAGTAATCTTCGCTTTTTGTAATAAATCACGTGCATATAGGGCATAATCAAATTCACCTGAACTATTAGCTAAGGCTTCACGGTAAATAGAACGCAATTGAGGCGTTATTTTTTGCACGTCGCCATCATGTACCGCAAGTAATTTGACGATAACATAATTGCCATTTGTTAATGAAAATCCAGTGATTGCGGCATGTCGTGGTGGCGATAAAGTCATTTTAAAAGCGGCTTCTAAAACAGAGGCGGGTATTTTATGGTTATAACGCGCAACGCCTACAATAGATTGCCATTTTAAGCGCGAGTGATTAGCAACACGCGGATCATCTATCAGCTGTCGTATCAATTGCTTACCTAATCTATGAGTTTTTTGCATGGCTGCTTGTTGAGCTAAATAGTCAACAATGCGTTTACGTACTTGGGCAAATGGATAACTGCCCTTAGGCTGGTGTTGATTGATACGCAAGACGATGGAAGCATTGGATGAAAACGAAAGTGTGTAACTATTCTTTCCACTTAAAACCCGCTTAGAAAACGCCGCTGCAACTACAGTAGGATCTTTTGTTACCTCATCTGTTCCTCCTTGTCGATCGAACAAGTGGGTTGTTTTGATCGGCAGATGCAATTGTTTTGCGGCTACATTGAGTGAATTTGAATAGGATGCATCGGTTAATTCGGATAGCTTATCGCTCATGCGTGTGAAGATAAGGTTGGCTTGTTTTTGTGTTAAATCTTTTATAACTCTTTTGCGTATTTTAGCAAAGGGTAGAATTCTTTTTTTGTTATGAAATTGGTAGATATAGTTTGCTAAATTATCCTGATAAAAACGGTGCAATTGTGCTGTGTTAAATTTTAGAGTGCGAGCAATATCGGCTGAAGAGAATTTGATATAAGCAATGCTGACTCGTTCAGGTGCTATAAATTGATCTGTATGATTTTTATAAAAGTCATACGCTTGTTTCGTAGAGACTGCATGCAAAGATTCAGATTTAAATTGAGTACTCGATATCATTGCATACATGAAGTCACGCGTCTGATTGACTAGTTTTATGGCCGTATCGACTTCGGTAGGTGATGCAAATGCGCTTTGTACAAAACCAATATGCAGTTGCTGAATCAATAAGGTTTTTCGTAAATCATCTAAAAAATCTTGTTTTGTATAAGGAATAGTATCAAGTACTTCGTAAAACCGTTCTTTAGTGAATTGACCGTTTACTTGAAACGCAGGAATTTTTAATAAGGTATTCATCAGTTCTGCTTCACTGATTCTATAACCCGCCTGTAGCGCATCTTTAGATAAAAGACGTATTAAAATAAGTTGCTCTAAAGCTTGTTTTCTTAGTTGAGCGATGATTTGTGGATCAATGGTAAAATCAGCGCCCAATCGAATCTTTTGTTGCTTATACAAACGGGTAGTTGCAAAACTGAGCTCTGTTTGTGTAATAGGAGACGTGCCAGAAACGTTAGCGATAATAGGAAGGCTTTGTAAATTATTAGTGTTTGCTCCTAGATAGCTATGAATTCCCCAAAGAGTAAAAGCGATGATACCTAAGATAATTAAAACTGAAATCAACCAGCCCTTAGCACGATCACGGATAGACTGTAGCATCTGCAAAACTCAAATAGCGATACCTAAAAAACAGAAGCATGATCACTGGACTGAAAGATTCAAAGTGTGGCGGAGTGGACGGGACTCGAACCCGCGACCCCCGGCGTGACAGGCCGGTATTCTAACCAACTGAACTACCACTCCCAATGGGTGCTGTAGGGCTCGAACCTACGACCCTCGCCTTGTAAGGGCGATGCTCTACCAACTGAGCTAAGCACCCGTATAATCAACAAAGTTGCGTCATTGTAAAACTATTTATTATTTATTACTAGTGTTCTGCTGAACTGCGTCTTTTAACAGTTTGCCTGCTTTAAAATAAACAACTTTACTTGCAGAAATTTTTAAAGCTTTACCCGTCTTAGGGTTGCGTCCGATACGTTCCTTGCGTTCGCGAACAGCAAATGTGCCAAATCCAACCAAGGTAATTGATTCATCACCACGCAATGATTGAGTGATCGCCTCTAAAATGGCCTCGAGTGTTTCTGCAGCGACCGCTTTGACAACTTGGGCTTTCGTAGAAATTACACTGACTAAATCGGATTTATTCATGTATCCTCGCAGTTAAAAATGTAAAGTAATTTTGCGTTTGAATGCCGCTTCAGAAGAACTTTCAAGCACAACAGCCTATACTGATAGCATTTTATTTTCAAGAGGAATCATCTTACTATAAAAAATGCTTTGTTTTTTATACTTAACTTGAATTTATGTATTCGATCATTGTTTATATCCCAACATCACATCTTGAAATTGTTAAACAGGCAATGTTCACTCATGGCGCAGGACAACTTGGCAATTACAGTTGTTGTTGTTGGCAGGTGCGCGGCCTAGGTCAATTCTATGCAAACGAAAACAGCAATGCATTTATAGGTTTTCCTCAAACACTCACGCAGGTTGATGAATATCGTGTAGAGATGATTTGTGACACAGAAAATCTATCCGCTGTACTCGCTGCCATGAAAGAGGCACATCCGTATGAAGAGCCCGCATTCATGGTTCTGAATTTAGTAACCTAGTGATTTTTGGAGCAGTCATGACAACATTGATACGTATTATTGTTCGATTGATCGCCGCGATCGTACTACTGTGTGCGCTTGCTATTGTAGGTTTGGTGCTTTGGGTGAATCCAAATGATTTCAAGTCACAAATTAGCGATGCAGTTTATCGTTGGACAGGCCGTCCTTTATTGATCAACGGTTCCATCCAATGGTCGCTCTTTCCTTGGTTAGGGTTACAACTCAATCAAATACAAATCAATAACCCGCTTGGGTTTAGCGCACATCCTTTTATGCGTATGCAACGTCTTGATTTACGTATACGACTGCTGCCCTTATTACATCATCAATTAGAAATTGCTCAATTGAATTTGATCAAACCAGAAATATTTTTAGAAAAAAATCAAACGGGTCAAAGCAATTGGCAAGGAATTTTAGAACGATCAAAAGCAATCAAAAAAGGCAATACAAATCAGATATCAAAACCTACCACGGGCATATCAGCGCTTTTGCAGGCTTTTGGTTTTACTCTGGCAGGACTCATGATTGAATCCGGTCACCTTGTTTTTATAGATCCTAAGACAGAGTATGAAGTAAACGCTATTCAGTTATACGCGTCACACGTTACATTGGATAAACCGATGCATCTGAAATTATCTTTCCAGGTACGCGATAATAAGAAAACAACCGCTGCGGCAACGATACAATTGGCAACAGATATCTTATTTAATGCGCGACAGCAAACCATACTGCTGCCACAACTTAAAATCACGACTTCATTATACGATGCACAAAAATCGCAGTATGCGCTAATCATTCACTCAAACGCTCGGATTGATGGACAATTTACATCAGGTATCTGGCGTATCAATAGTGATCATCATATACGTCATATCGATGCACGATCACTCTGGCCTTATTTGACGGATATGACATTATTGCAGCTCGCGGGCGATACAACACTCGATTTGCAACTCAATAGTCAAGGTGCAAATTATCAGCAACTCATGACAGGACTCAATGGCCAAGGAACAATAGAAATTGATAAGGGTATACTGGTTGGCATTGATATAAATTATTGGATAGACGTTGTACAATCTTGGCTAAAACGTCGCAGTGTACAAAAAATAGATAGCAAACAAACCGTGTTTAATTCTTTACATGGAAATTTTTCAATTGTGCAAGGTAAATTTATTAATCAAATGCTCTTGATTCATGCAAAAAATTTATATGTACAGGGCAAGGGCCAATTTAATTGGACTCAACGTAGCGTAGATTATAAGTTGATGATCCATCCTTTGCAGAATAAGAATTTTGTGATTCCGCTGAAAATTTACGGTCCCTTACACGCGTTGAGAATACGTCCTGAACTCAACGCTTTGATTCAACAACAGGCTACGAGTGACATGTTGCAAACGTTCCAGCATTTTCTACGCTTGCAATCGACATCAGTCATTAAAATTTAAAGTGTACAGATCAAGTACAAGATGACAGTTTTATGCAACCAGAACTATTTCAAAAAAAAATTAATCAACTGGTACAAGAAACATGGAAGAAAAAAATTACCCTGGCAACAGGGTAAATCAGCCTATCTTGTTTGGATATCTGAAGTTATGTTGCAACAGACTCAGGTTAATACTGTTATTCCCTATTTCAAGCGA
>JABDAQ010000027.1:848-14943 GCA_013289115.1 Gammaproteobacteria bacterium | reverse complement strand
TATTTACCTTGTATTACACGTCGAAAATCACTTTCACCTATTGGTATTTTTAATGCAAAAGTACCCATGTTTGTTTCTCAGAAAATAATGCTTGATATTTTTTAGTATGCCATGGCGTTAAATAGTAATACAGTTATTTAATCTGTTTATTGCGGTTCATGTGTGTCAATATCATTCGGTGATCGGGTGGATACACTAAGGCTTGTGCCTGATCTCCCCAATCACTTAATACTACACGTTTTATCCAACGCAGATGATGACGAAACAAATGAATACAGGGTTGATGGGTATGTCCGTGAATCAGCAGCTCAGCTGGATTTTTTTCTAAGTAATGCAAAACATCAGTCATGACGACATCAAATTTAGGATCGAGTTTTGGGAATGAAGTTTCTGATCTATCGGATGTGCGCAGTAAAATAGCTGCAATTTTTTGACGTGTTCGTGTCGGTAGTTTTAAGAATAAATGTCTGATTAAAGGATGACGTGCGATACGACGAAAATAATGATACCGTTTGTCGAGTGTGCACAAACTATCGCCATGAGTCAGTAGGGTGGGTTTTCCAAAGAGATCAATGAGCGTTGGATCATCGAGCCAATGGCAATCATAGCATTGTATTAAACGCGGATTCAGTAAAAAATCGCGATTGCCTGGCATAAAATAAACTGAAATACCGCTTTTACTTAGCTGTTGGAGAGCGCTTAGAACACAGTGCTGCCATGCAGACTGTATATCGTGGCCAATCCAAGCAGAGAATAAATCACCCAGAATATACAAGGCTTTTGCATTGCAGGCATGTTCCTTCAGAAAATTAAAAAAAAGGTCCGTACGCGCTACAGCGTCTACGCGTAGATGAAGATCAGAAATGAACAGTATGGCGCTCATAAAGTTTTTGATAAGACCCGAGAAGTGTTGCCAGTGTCATAGTAAGCATTCAAAGTAGCTGTATAGCTTCTTTCAAAGAAAGTAGATACTATTTTTGATAATTCTTTTTGAACAGGTTTGCTGCTTTTTATGCTGGAAATATCATCTAATTTTTGCAATTGCCGATTTAATTTAGAGAGTTGAATAAGATCCTCGAACGAGTTTTTACAATAAGGTTTGAGTTGTTCCCACAAGACTAACAAAACGTCGTGTACTATTCTTTGTTGCTTTTGAGCGTTTCTTCTATCGCCTACCTTTTGATACTCAGCGGCAGCGTTTGCATAAACTTCAGCACAATTCAACGTGAGAAGCAGTGCATTTTCTATCACAATGATTTCCTTTGGCGCTTCTTCTTTCCATTTTTTTATTTCTTGCAGGATAAAATTCCAGATTAAAATTCCTAAGCTATCGTGTAAGATCCGCTGTGTATTGTTTATATACTCTTGAAATTTTAGAGCGCGATTAAGCCATGGTGGAAAAATCTCAATGGCACAACGTATAGCATGGATAGCCCCTGTTAGCTGCACTTCAGTTTTTTTAAATTCCTCGGGTAATAACACTTCAGCGGGTGAATTAGTCATTTCAAATTGAATAATGTACTGCAGCGCTAAAAGTAAGAGGCGATATTTTCTTTCAAGTTTTTTTTCGGCCCAAATAGCGATTACTGTTTGATCTAAATCAGTGAAATGTTTCCTCAGTTCATTGGGTACAGTTTCCGCTTTATTTTCAGAAGATAATAGAACAAGCGACTCTGCAATCTTTATAATACGCGTGTTTATATCGTCTTTGAAGACTGATTCATTTTTTTCAGCAACCGACTGAACTTCTGTATTCGGTGGTGTTGAAAAAAAATCTTGTTTTTCTTTTTTAGGATGTAAATTAACTATTTTAATCTCAAGCTTATGAAAGTAATCATCCCCATAATCGATCAGCAATTGTTCTCTTGCTTTAATATCTCTTAGTGCTTTGAAATGAATATATTTGCCACTTATTATCTCAGCGCAGACATTGGCTACTTTAGCGTCTGCATGATTAAAAAAGCGTGTGAAATTACAGCGATTATTAGCATCTAGAAACAAGGTGTCCCCAAGTTTAAATAGATTGCCATTATTATAAGAGACTTGATCAGTATCTGAGCATAATGTACCGACGAATCTACCAATTTTTGTATTTTTTGAAATTTTTCGTTGCGCAAATACGCCCCAGGCGTCTTTACCTAAAGCGGGCACAAGCGCCAAATATATTAAATTATTTCTATCCTTTTTGTTTTTTTGATAGTTCAATCTATGCGGATAAGCGCTTATAAACTTTCTAAGTTCATCACGATGATTGACACGATATACTTCCTGGTGTGCATAGAAATGAGGTATTTTATTAGGAGTAGGCATGGATTATGTTTATAAAGACTGTGTGGAAATTTTTAGGGTAAGAGATGATAGCGAATCAGTCTTAATAGATTATTAACTGTCATGTTAGTGCATCTAAAGACCAACGCACTTGAGTACGAATACTTAAATTGCTGTCTAGTTCACCGCGTTGCATGCGTTGATACCCTAAATAAGCGATCATGGCAGCATTGTCCGTGCAAAAATCAATGCGAGGAAAATAGACGCAAACATTTAGAGCGTGTGCCATGGTGCGTATTCGTGATCGCAATAGCGTGTTTGCTGCAACACCACCGGCGATGATTAAACGTTTAAGTCCAGTGTGTCGTAACGCGTGCTGTGTTTTAATCACTAGAGTGTCAACCATCGCTGTTTGAAATGCCGCAGCGAGATCAGCACGCGTTTGTGTATCAAATTGTAAGGAACGCGCCAAAATATTAGTCTGTGTTTTTAGTCCACTGAAACTAAAATCAAAACCAGGTTTATCTAACATGGGTCGTGTTAAATGAAATCGTGTTGGGTTTCCTTGCGCTGCCAATGCTGCTAATGCGGCACCGCCTGGATAATTTAATCCGAGTATTTGAGCAACTTTATCAAAGGCCTCACCCGCGGCATCATCGAGACTTTCGCCTAAAATCTGATAAAATCCGAGACTTTGTACATTGACTAACAGCGTATGTCCACCTGAAACTAGTAGCGCTAGAAATGGAAATTTTGGATGTTGTTCTTCCAGCATGACAGCTAATAAATGAGCTTCCAGATGATGTACGCCTAAAGTTGGAAGATTGAGTGCCCATCCTAAGCTGCGCGCAAAAGCTGATCCAACGAGTAGGGCGCCTGATAAGCCTGGACCGCAACAATAAGCAATACCCCTTAGATCTGCGAGTTTTAACTGCGCTCGCTTTAACGCTTCTCGACACAGCGGTGTGATTTTGCAGATATGATCGCGTGATGCAAGCTCTGGTACTACGCCTCCATAGGCTTTATGTATTACTTGGCTGTACAAAGTATGCGCAAGCAATCCTTCAGGTTCTGTGTACACAGCAATTCCAGTTTCATCACACGAAGTTTCTAGACCAAGGATAACGAGATGATTTTGCATTTTAATGGGTTACTGTTAGAATTCAGCCTCAGTTTAACTTTAGTTTGGAGTATTGCACTACATGCCGATTATACGTATCAAAGATAATGAGCCGCTAGACATTGCGTTGCGTCGTTTTAGACGTATCTGTGAAAAATCAGGGATTTATTCAGAGATGAGAAGTCGTGAGTATTACGAAAAACCTGCTATGAAACGCAAACGTCTTTTAGCGCTTGCCCTGAAACGTCACTGGAAGCGTATACTCCGCGAGAATCCATTTATTATAATCCATGGTAAATTTAGAAAAACGAAATACAGATACGTTGTAAGCACTAAAATTCGTTTTTAAGTAGAGAAAATGTGACCGCAACGCACCATGCTCATGCTATTTCTCAAGCGAGCATCGCGCATTTGCTTGAGTGTGGAGACATTGTGCGTTTAATCGATGCACGCGTTCCTTTGCGTCAAAAAGGCAGGCATTATGTAGCTTGCTGTCCCTTTCATGTTGAAAAGACAGCTTCGTTCACGGTTAATGCCCAGAAACAGCTTTATTATTGTTTCGGTTGCAAAATAGGTGGCAATGCTATTAATTTTTTAATGGAATATGAACGACTTCCTTTTAGAGAAGCGGTTTTATATTTAGCGCAGCAGTGGAACTTTACTTTGGATTATGAATTCGGCGCGGTTACGACTGCGCAGAACGGAGCGCTTTATCGTATTATGGAGCGTGCTGCACAATATTATCAGCAACAATTAATACGTGCGCCCCATGCCTTAAACTATTTGGCACAACGTCAAGTGTCAACTGAGCTGATTAAAACTTTCGGTATTGGTTATGCGCCTGCTGTTTGGGATGCGTTAGCAAAAACGGTTGCTGATACGCAAACGTTGTTAACGGCTGGTTTGATCTTAAAAAAATCGCGAGGTCATTATGATCGCTTTCGTGATCGGATTATGTTTCCCATTCGTGATCGTCAAGGCAGGATTCTTGCGTTTGGAGGACGCGTATTAACAACAAGTACGCCCAAATATTTAAACTCTCCAGAGACGCCGATCTTTCATAAACGCTCAGAGCTCTATGGTTTTTATGAAGCGTGTCAAAAACGACCCTACCATTCGGTTGTTGTCGTTGAAGGCTATCTTGATGTATTAGCTTTAGTGCACTCTGGCATTGTACATACGGTAGCGACTTTAGGCAGCGCTATGAGTTCTGAACAGATTTTGCGTTTGTTCAGTGTATTTCCAGAAGTCATCCTATGTTTTGATGGCGATAAAGCGGGTCAAGCGGCTGCTTGGCGCGCCTTAGAAGTGAGTTTGCCGATCTTTCGTGACGGCTGGTCCTTGAAATTTTTAACCTTGCCTTCAGAACATGATCCAGACAGCTGGGTAAAACAACAGGGCGCAGCGCATTTCCAACGCGCTTTACTAAATGCGCAAGCGTTTGAACATTTTTTATTTGATCATTTGGTGCAACGTTATGATCGCAGTACTGTATCGGGTAAAGCGGGTTTAGCTAAAAATGCGCTTCAGTTGATTAAAAAAATTCCGATCGGGGTAACACAGCATCAATTGTTAAGGCAATTAGCGCAGTGTTTAGATATGGATCTGGCCAGTTTGGAACAAGTCACTGCACAAGCAAAAAAAATACCAGCGAATCTGCCCATTTCTAAAAAATCATCTAAGTCTACGCCTTACTCTGGCATTAAATTAGCAACGATCTTGTTGATACAGTATCCGCATTTAGGTCACTGTATAACAGAAGAAGACATGATCTTGTTGCGCAGCGTACATTTATCTGAATACGCATTATTCGTTGAACTGATTCAAAAAATAGCTTCTTACACTCAAGTGTCTACGGCTGTATTATTAGAATCTTGGCGTGATCAAGCCGATTATGATCGATTGCAACAGTACGCGCATTCTCCGATTACTTTACCAGAACATTGTTTAGCGACTGAATTCCAAGGTATTATCATGCACTTAAAAAAACAAGCGATACGATTACGGATAGATGCACTTTTGCAAAAAGCGAAACAATCTGGATTAGATCTAGATGAGAAAAAACAATTAGCACGTTTGTTAAGTTAATGCTATGAGACTGTTAAAAATGTTTTACAATCACTCTGGTTTTATAAACTCAATTTTAAGTGAGAAAATTTATGCAAGCAGACCAAGAAGAAGAACCAAAAGGATCGCTTCTACATAAAACAGAACCTATTCTAACTACTGCTTTCGATTATGGTCTTGATGAGAAACAATTTAAAAGTTTTCCAGAACAAGACAAGGATGCTGTTTTGGATATGTTGATCAATTTTTTAAATGATCCACCGCTTGATTCAGACAAGGGAAAAAATTATGGAAACAAGGAAGTACAAGATCGTTACGAAACAATCGTGAGTTATTATCGATCCTATGGAACAGGACAGTATAAAACGCCTTTACTAGATGTATTGAATAGTAAGGAAAAATTTTATACAGAAGGAGATTACATCCGCTATGTTATCTTGTTGAATCTATCCGTGTTTGTTAAAAAATATAAAAAAGTAACAGGGCTACCGGACGATGATGCATTACGTTTTAAAGTAAATGCGGCAAGTATTCAAACAGCGTTTATAAAAAAACTTGGATTAAAAAAAGAATATATAAAACTTGAATTGATCGATCAAATGATTCAATTGACTGTGTCAATATCCAAGTCTGATCACAAAGACAACACAGAGCAAACAAACCTCGACTTATTTTTCGATGCAATCAAAAAAATTGATAGTTGTCGTTCCGATGAGCGGCATTCAAATAGTGTGAAATTTTCTTCTGGTGATGTATCCACTGTATCTGCTATTCATAAGACAATTGATAAGGTTTGTGGAGAAAACTTGAAGAATAGAGCTCCAATTACTACACAATCTGTCAGATCTATAAGTGAAGCTAGTTCATCCTACTTTACTCGCAATGTAAGGAATACAGAGAGAACTATGCTGGACAGGTTGAGGGAACAACGAAATGAAAGTGGTGATCCCGCTTTATGCTGAAGATCTGATTCAATAGTAGAATGCTGTTTCCCATTCCTATGATCCACAGAACACGCTCTGCTAACCAAACTAGCAAGTTCGTTTTGAATCTTTATTTACTCAACAATTAGCATGCAAAAGTTTAAATCGTTTCCCACAGAAAGCTAAAGCAAGTTTCAAGATAGATTGACTTCCACGTTGTTTCGCTTCAGCGTAATACGCTTTCTCCTCGATCTGTGCTAAACCTTGCTGCGCTGCTTCGTCTAAGGCTTCCTCGATCCGTTCTACCGCAGGCTGCTCTGTTCGCGCAAATTTTACGCGCTTGAATTCCATCAATAAACTTAGTTTCTTCGGATCCTTCGATAAAATGAAATAATCATACCGCCCGTAGCCACTTTCTTTATTTGATTTCAATTCATACGCTGGATGCGATTGTAAATGCGCCGTCAGTCCTGTCATGAATCCATGATAAAACGCTTCTGGCTCTTTACTTAAATCATGTACGCTGATCGTGTTCTCTAATAAAAATCGAAAGGATTCTTCAAACGCAGGGATGTCTCCCTGTAATAATTCCTCTAAAAATTGATTGTGGCTTATCTGATGTTGGCCCGCGACTAACCAGTCTTCAATTAACTCTGCATACAATCCATGAATTTCATGATTGGGAATAGTTAACTGGCACTGCGTTCCTCGAGCGGTATAGTTTATCGAGACCACCTTGAAATACCCTGCCATTAATAAAAAACTTAAAATGACGCCTTCATTTTTATTCGAAGTGCTTAAATCAGGAAATACAATCTGTTCGTCGATAGAACAGTGAATCGTTTGCCCTTGTAAGAGACGCTCAAATACTTCTTGGTGAATTAATCCCGAACGATACAAACAGTCTTTCACTAAGCTATTGTCGCTGGTGTTGAGCCAATACCGTTTTAACAACCCTTCGTTTTTAACACAGTTTAACAGCGACCAGGGATTGTAAATCGTATGACCTCCGATTTCATAGCCGTTATACCAGTGACGAATCGCTTGGCTTTGCGTTTGCAAGCCGGCTTTCTCTAATAAGGTCTGTACTTCTAATTCGGTAAATCCAAAAGAGTCACTGTAGCGTTTATGGAGTACGGAATACACCTGAATATTATTTAATCCCGAAAACAAACTTTCTTTCGATACTCGTAAAATCCCGGTTAACACCGCTTTAAAACAATGCGGATTGTCTTTTAACGCCGATCCTAAAAATGCCCGAAATAATTCGACTATCTGCGAATAATAGCCGTTTAAATACCCCGATTGGATCGGTGTGTCATATTCATCGATCAGAATGATCGGCGCTACTTTGTGATAACGGTGTAGGTACTCACTCAAACTCTTTAACGCGTAATGCAGCACTTCAGATGGCGCTTGCTTTTCAAGAATCGCTTGATAGTCTTTTTTTTCATAGTCGCGTAGTACTAAACCTTCCAGCAAATAATCATGTTCTTTGTACAGAAACGCGATCAATTGACAAAAACTTCGATACGTTACTTCAAAGGTAGAAAACTTAAGATCTTTCAGGGTTAAAAAGATAACTGGGTAGTGGCCTTGATGCTGATGTGCTATTTCTTTTTCTTCGTGAATCTTTAAGCCATAAAATAAATCCTGTGTGCTTTGACCGTCTACTTCGCTGGCAAAATAATACCGTAACATCGATAAATTTAAGGTCTTCCCAAAACGACGCGGTCGCGTGATCAGCATAACCGAGGCTGAATCGTCGAGAACTTCTTTGATCAAAAGACTTTTATCGACAAAATAATAATGCCCTTGTATTACACGTCGAAAATCACTTTCACCTATTGGTATTTTTAACTTGCTCATCGTATTTCTCAAAAAATTTTTACTAAAAATAGTTTTCATTCGTTTGCATAGGCACGATCAAGTTCACCGCGCCCTGTATTACTCAAATTATGTATGGGATCCAAGATGCTGGCTGCAACAATGTTTGCAATCATACATCTGTCTTGAATTAAATAATTTTTGCCAGGTGCTAATGTAGGATGGGCTCTGCTCGTAAGAATAATAAGCCAAGTTTGCGTGGTTGGATCAATCCAGATTGAAGTGCCTGTCCAGCCTGTGTGTCCAAATGATTGAATCGGAAATAATACGCCTCGATTAGAGGAAAATTCTGAATCGATATCCCAGCCTAACCCATGTATATCTGACATGTTTGCAGGTGTCTGTGGCGAACTCATCTTAACAATCGTGAGAGGACTTAATAAATAAGTTTTTTTTCCGTGAGTAGAGCCAGAGATACGACCCTCGTTTAATAAACATTGCGCGTAAATAGCTAAATCATGCGCGTCAGAAAATAATCCTGCATGTCCTGCTACACCACCCATCGCATACGCGATGGGATCCTCAACTTCGCCCCAACGCAGTAGCGTGTCGAATAGCTTTGTTGGTGCAATGCGATTGTAAAATCGTTTAGGCGGTAAGAAGAAGGTGTTTTGTAGGCCAAGTGGTTTAAAAATATGATTTATTGCATACTGATCAATGCGTTCGCCCGTAATAATATCTACTAGATGTGCCAGAGTAATAAAATTCAGATCACTGTATTGAAAATGCGTACCTGGTTTGTATTCGGGCTTCAAGGCTTCAATCGCATGAAATGCAGCGGCTTGTTTTTCGGTGATAGTCAGCTGTGGATTTATAGGTAAAGATATAATAGGTTGTAACCCAGATGTATGTGTTAATAATTCCCGCAATGTTATTTTTTCTTTACCATTTGTTGCAAAGCGAGACCAATATTGCATAACAGGTGCATCCAACGTAATCTTGCCTTGTTCTAGCAACTGCATAATAGCGGTCGTTGTTACAAGAACTTTTGTTAAAGAAGCAAGATCAAAAATTGTATCAAAATGCATGGCAGCAATAGTTGGAATAATGCGTCGATTACCAAATACTCCTTTGTAAATAATATGTCCGTGATGTGCCACTAATATGACTGCACCTGGATAATGGCCTTTTGCAATCGATCTTTCTACAAGCGGCGCGATGTTTTTTAATAATTTTGTTCGTATATTCGGTCTATGCAAAATAAAGATTTGACGTGTTCCCGCTGGGAAATGCCGCATTGTTTCACTTGAAGAGAAACCAGTGTGAAAAAAAAGGCAAGATACAGAAAATAATAAAAAACAGATTTTTTTGTATGAAGTGTTCATCTTATTCGTAAGGATTTTCATATTTTAATTCTTTCAGTAATTGAATCTCGAGCATTTCCATTTCCTTCGCTGATTTTTCTGTCTCATGATCGTGGCCTAAAAGATGCAAGATGCCGTGTATCACAAGGTGGGCCCAATGCGCTTCTAAAGATTTTTCTTGTTCTTTCGCTTCATGTACGAGTAGCGGCGGACAAATGACAAGATCACCTAAGATAAGGGGATCCGTTTTGTATTCACAATCGAACATAAAGGATAAAATATTCGTGGGACCTGTTTTATTTCGATAGCGTTGATTGAGGTTCGCGCTTTCTTGTTCGTCAACGATACGTAGCGTTAATTCCACAGACTCATATTTATTCTGAAGCGCTTTATTGATCCAACGTTGCAGTTGGGCATGACTTGGCGTCCAACACGATCGCATTATTTTTTGTACGACGATTTTATGACGCCTCATTTTCTACATACCCGTATAAATTGTTGCGCAGCACCTTTGTGATTCGTAATGGCAGTAATTTTCCAAGCCATTGTTGATCGCCTTCAAAATGAACGACGCGATTGTTTTCAGTGCGGCCTTGTAATATCTGAGTATCTTTTTTAGATACGCTGTCGACCAACACAGTTTGTATACTACCTAGCATAGAGTCGCTGACTTCCTGTGCTTGTTGATGCAACAAATCTTGCAGTATTTTTAAACGCTGTTTTTTAACAGTGATTGAAGTAGAATCAGGCAGTTGTGCGGCAGGCGTGCCAGGGCGCGAACTGTATATAAAGCTGAATGAACCATCGAATTTTGCTTTTTTAACTAAGCTAATGGTTTCTTGAAAATCGCTCTCTCTTTCTCCAGGGAATCCGATGATGAAATCTGAGGTAATAGAAACCTGCGGATTAACACGACGTAATTTTTCAATTTTAATTAAAAATTCTTCTACGGTATAACCACGTTTCATGGCGGCAAGTATCGTATTAGAACCGCTTTGTACAGGCAAATGCAGATGATTGGCGAGCTTGGGTTCTTCTGCATAGACTTGAATTAATCGATCGGAAAAAGCTAACGGATGTGATGTCGTAAAACGAATGCGTTCTATGCCTTCGATCACTGCAACGTATCGAATTAATTCTGCTAGATCAGCATGGCCGCCTTCATGACGTAAGCCATAATAATCATTGACGTTTTGTCCGAGTAACGTGACTTCGCGTACGCCTTGTTGTGCCAAGCAAAAAACTTCTGCCAAAACATCATCGAGCGGTCGACTGATTTCTTCACCGCGTGTATAGGGTACGACACAAAAGCTGCAATATTTACTGCAGCCTTCCATGATGGAAATAAAAGCGCGTACACCGTCAGCGCGCGGCGGTGGCAAGCAATCAAATTTTTCAATTTCTGGGAAAGAGGTGTCCAGCACGGGACGTCGATAACGCATCACTTGATCTAATAGCTGCGGAACACGATGCAAGGTTTGCGGTCCAAATACAAGATCGACAAAATTAGCTTGGCGGCGAATTTCAATGCCTTCTTTGCTGGCTACACAGCCACCGACTCCAATGATGATGTGCGGACGTTTTTCTTTTAAAGCGCGCCAGCGGCCTAATTTAGAAAAAACCTTGTGTTCAGCTTTCTCGCGGACAGCACAGGTATTGAGTAATAATACATCAGCCTCATTCACGTCATTCGTTCTTTTTAATTGATGTGAATGCTGCAATAAATTTGCTAAACTGTTCGCGTCATATTCGTTCATTTGACAACCCTGCGTTTCTATAAACACATGACTCAGGGTTGCGTATTTATTAGCAACTGTCATACGAGCCTAACCTTTCAATTTTGCGATCAAACAGTGATTCACTTGCGTTGGATTAAATTTTCCGCCTGACGCTTTCATGATCTGGCCGATAAAAAATCCGAGCAATTTTTCTTTGCCTGCACGATAGTCTGCTAATTGTTGTGGATAGTGTGCCAGTATTGTATCAATCAACGTTTCAATCTGTTGTGTATCAGTAATTTGTTGTAAACCACGTGCTTGAATAATTGTGTCGACCGAGTCTGTACTTTCTAATAATAATTCGAAAATCATTTTAGCGATTGTGCCTGAAATTGTATGATCAACGATACGCTTAAGTAGATCTGCGAGACGTTGCGCAGACAGCGGTGTCTCTATTATATCTATGTTCATTTTATTCAAGGCGCTTGCTAGTTCGCCGTTGATCCAGTTGGCTGCTAATTTGGCTGGGATATTCTGTGCAACGACTGATTCAAAATAATCCGCTAAATCACGATCAGACACCAATAAGCGTGCGTCATACGCGCTTAAACCGTATTCGTTTTGAAATCGAATGTATTTTTGTTTCGGTAATTCGGGTAAACGGGCGCGGATTTCATCAATGAATGCATCGCTTAATACAACAGGACATAGATCGGGATCGGGGAAATAACGATAATCATACGCATCTTCTTTACTGCGCATGGATCGCGTTTCATTTTTTTCAGCATCGTATAAACGCGTTTCTTGAACGACAGTTTGTCCTAATTCGAGTAAAGAAATATGCCGTGCTACTTCATAGTCGATTGCTTTTTCTAAATAGCGAAATGAATTCAGATTTTTAATTTCAGATCGTATGCCCAATTGTGTGCTCCCTACGCGACGCACAGAGACGTTGGCATCACAACGAAAGGATCCTTCTTGTAAATTGCCATCACAAATTTTGAGATAACGTACTAATTGATGTAGGGTTTTTAAATAAGCCACTGCTTCTTTCGCACTGCGTAATACTGGGTCAGAAACAATTTCTAAAAGCGCTGTGCCTGCACGATTGAAATCAATACCACTGTTGTGGCCTAAGCCTTGATGTATAGATTTTCCTGCGTCTTCTTCTAAATGAGCCCGATCAATGCCTACAAAAATAGTATCACCGTTTTCTAAGACTACTTCAAGTAGCCCACGACCGACCGTTGATTCTTCAAATTGTGTGATCTGATAGGCTTTGGATAGATCAGGATAAAAATAATTTTTACGATCAAAGTGTGAATAGTAATTAATCTGCGCTTCAATACTTAACCCAAAGAGTACAGCCATGCGGACTGCCTTTTCATTGAGCACTGGAAGTACGCCTGGAAAGGCAAGATCGATGGCGCACGCTTGTGTATTAGGCGCGGCGTTATAATCGGCCGCAGCGCCAGAGAATAATTTTGATTTTAGTAATAATTGTACGTGTACTTCTAGGCCGATCCGAGTTTCCCAATGATTATTTTTCATAGTTAAAATCCCTTCGGTATTTGTTTATGCCAATCGGTTACTTGCTGATAACGATGTGCAAGATTGAGTAATTGTTCTTCAGCAAAATAGCGTCCGATTATTTGCATGCCAATGGGTAGGTGATCAATAAATCCTGCCGGAATGGAAATAGCAGGTAGACCCGCTAAATTGCTGGCGATTGTGTATACATCCGATAAATACATAGCAATCGGATCATGCGCTTTTTCGCCTAATTTGAATGCGGTCGTGGGTGTTGTTGGGCCTAAGATACAGTCGACCTGCGTAAAGGCTGTTTCAAAATCTTTGCAGATCAAAGCACGAACCTGTTGTGCTTTGTTGTAATAGGCTTGTTGATAGCCAGCTGATAGCACGTAGGTTCCCATCAGAATTCTACGTTTAACTTCTTCGCCAAATCCTTCAGCGCGTGAACGTTTATAGAGATCCGTTAGATCAACTGGATTGGCGCAGCGATGACCATAACGAACGCCATCGTAACGCGCTAAATTAGAAGAGCATTCGGCAGAAGCGATAATATAATACGTAGGTACGAGCAAATGCGAATTAGGTAAATTAATTTTTTGTATACGCGCGCCTAGCATTTCATAGTGTTTGATCGCCTCTTCGAGTAGCGCTGCAATAGTTGGATCGAGATGTTCGTTGAAATATTCGCGAGGTAACCCGATTTTAATACCAGACAAGGATCGATTTAAGTTTTCTTGGTAGTTGGGTACAGGTTGATTCAGCGAAGTTGAATCTTTTTCATCGAAACCTGCCATGGCGCTCATGAGTAGAGCAATATCTTCTGCGCAACGTGCCATGGGTCCTGGATGATCCAGACTGGAAGCAAATGCTACGACTCCGTAACGCGATACACGACCATAGCTTGGTTTTAAACCGGTAAGATTACAGAAAGCGGCGGGTTGACGAATCGATCTACCGGTATCAGTGCCCGTTGCAGCCGGAACTAAGCAAGCAGCAATCGCTGCGGCTGAACCGCCTGACGATCCACCGGGTACGCGTGTCTGATCCCAAGGATTGTGCGTGGGCCCGTAGCAACTTGTTTCATTGGATGAACCCATTGCAAATTCATCCATATTCGTTTTAGCAAGAAGGATCATGCCGGCGTCTGCTAATTTCTGATCGATTGTGGCTGCATAGGGCGATTGAAAATTGCGTAACATCTTAGATGCGCAGGTCGTTGGCAATTCTAATGTACAAATATTATCTTTTTGCGCAAAAGGAATACCCACCAACGGA
>JABDAQ010000027.1:0-838 GCA_013289115.1 Gammaproteobacteria bacterium | reverse complement strand
AAGTAGGCTGCTTTTTTTAAAGCACGTTCTTCATTAAGGTGAATGCAACTATTGAGTTTTTGATCATGCGTATGAATACGATTGAGTTGATGCTGAATAAGCTCAGTATGGGATATTTTTTTTTCAGCCAAAGAGGTTGCTAATTCACATAAGGTTTTTTGATGCATAAAGTGAATCCTTATTTTTTTATTCTTCGATAACAAGCGGTACTAGGTATAAGTGAGCGCTTATCTGATCCGTAGGTGCTAAGCGCTGCAATTGTTCGCACTGATCGCTTTCCGTTACAGCATCAGGACGAAGTCGCTGTATTGGATTAAATGTACCGAAGCTATGTGTAATTGGTTCGACAGCGCTTGTATCAACCTGATTTACTTCTTTTGCTAATTCAATAATCCTCGCCAATGATGTGACATAAGTACTGGCTTCAGCAGCATGGATTGTTATTTTAGCGCGATTCGACAGTTCGTATACTGTGTCTACGGTGAGTGTCATGAAATGCTCCTGTTTCGTACTTGACAATGTTAACTAACATTTTATGATCCCCATTATCCATTAAAAAGTTAGAGAATGGAGATTCTTCTTCTATAAAAAAACCGTGTATAGTATACCGATAAGTTGTTGCTTGAAAATCTTTTGTCTGTTTCTTTTAATTTCATCTTAAATTTGGCGTTAATTTTATGCTGTTGAAAAAATTTCGTGGACTCTTTTCAAAAGCTATGGCGGTTGATTTGGGTACGGCGAATACATTGATCTACGTGCAAGGTGCTGGCATTGTTTTGAACGAACCCTCTGTTGTTGCGATTCGCGAAGGCACAGGTGGAGTGCAGCGGCGTGTATT
>JABDAQ010000026.1:629-15296 GCA_013289115.1 Gammaproteobacteria bacterium | reverse complement strand
CGGCATGCTGTGTGCCTTCTTTTAAAATTGTTAGCACTGCGTGCGGATCAGAGGCGTAAATACGGCGGCGCTGATGCATGGGCTCAGTTAAATCAACCAAGACTTCAATCAGTTTTTGTTTACAAGCGACATCGCTGATGGTACCCGCGCGATATTGTTCCATGGCTTGCTTGACCCATGCTTGATCAGGATTAAATGCTTCATGAAAGATCCATAGCGGATTATTTTCTGTTGTGCCTGGATCGGTGGTACGAATACGTTTAGGGTCGGTGTACATTTGCATAACTTTTTTCTGAATGATTTCCGGTGAATCACTGAGCAAAATGGCATTATTTAAGGATTTACTCATCTTAGGTAGATTCCCGTCAGCATTGGGTGGACCAATGCCGACTAAGCGCCCAACACGTCCAACTTTGGCTTGAATAATAGGAAATAATCCACCTTGATGTATTTGATCTCCATCTGCTGTTTGGGGATCTACACCGCAATATAGATGATTAAAGCGACGTGCGCATTCACGTGCCATTTCTAAATGCGGAAGTTGATCTTCACCGACAGGAACAATTTCAGGACGAAAAGCAAGAATATCTGCGATTTGACCAACGGGATAGAGTAAAAACCCAAATGGATAATGATCGCCTAAGTTTTTTAAACGAATTTCAGATTTTAAAGTAGGGTTGCGTAGTACACGTGAGAATGGCAATAACATACTGAAATAGAAGCAGAGCTCTGCAATGGCAGGAATTTCAGATTGAATCAAGAGAGTACTGAGCTTTGGATCAACTCCAGAGGCTAAATAATCAAGCGCGATACCCAGCGTGTATTCACGAATATCCTGCGGACGTTGCGCGTGTGTTATGAAGGCATGTGTGTTAGCAAGGATAAAAAAACATTCATACGATTTTTGCAGGGCAATACGATCCAGTAGAGATCCCACTAAATGACCTAAATGTAAATCACCTGTGGGTGTATCACCTGAAACCAGACGCGGTTTTATTGTTGCCATGATTTTAAAAAGTTATTTATATGTTTTGTTTCGCACAGTCGGCAGCATAGGTTGATTAGCAGCCTCAGGTGCTTCAAGGATTTTTTGTAATACTTGATAAGAGGCAGGCTTGCGCCAGAAGGTGCATTTTATTGCAGCAAAAATTCCTTTGTCTCGATGTTCGGCCGCTATTGTTAAAATTTTTTTTCGAACATTGGGGTCATTTATAGCTGATGGATTGGATCTCTGTTCATATAATAGATTGTGCAATCTAATAAATTTATTATTGTTCTTAGAAGATTGGTAGCGATTTTTAACGTAGTTTAAAGCATTGTCTAATCGGAATGTTGCTTCATTATTAGCATCATTGCGAGATGTTTTAAAGGAAAGTTTAGGAAGAGTCTTATCATGTTCTTTTTCTAGCTGCCTGTTATGCTCACATGTTTCTGAGATAAATGTTTTTAATGCCTGCGCTATTTTATCTGAGAGCTTTATTTTGTTGCTTGGGAGCTTGTCTTTATTATCTGTTGTTAGGATTGGAAGGACAGTGTTAAAAAGATCTTCAATTAAAATTAGGGAACCTGTTTGATATTTTTTTGCATAAAGAAGTAAGTATGCTTGTTCTGTGGGACAATAGGAAAAAAAGTCTGGGTTTTTATTTCGATCATGATTGGCAATGCCAACAACTCGGTGAGCATGCTGCCTGTAATTTAATAGCAGGTATAAAATTTCTTGATCTTTTGCAATAACAAATAGGTCTTTTGAAGCCGATTTTAATATCTCAGAGTGAGTGCGTCCCTGAATTTTTTTACACAAGAAATTAAAATCTAAAGTTTTGTTGTTTTCAAGTAATTCTTTCTGGGAAGATTCTGGAACGCAACAAGAATACGTTTTAAATTCAGATGTAGATAAAGATTGTATCAAATATTCCGCTGATTTTTTCGCTTCTTTTAAACGTAGATTTACTGTATCGTTATCGCTCAAAGTATTTGTTTTCATTGTCTACCCTACCTTTGCTTATTCATCATCGCGAGAGAGGCATTCTACAGCAGCTCAGTTAGAATTTCATCTCCGCCTTGGCGTAATAAATCTTCGGCTACTTGCTTTCCTAATGGAACGGCCTGATCTAAAGATGAGTAGCCTTGAGCGTTTAATAAAACGCTTCCATCGGGTTTTGCAATACGAGCGCGTAAAAATAATTGTTGTTGTTCTATTACGGCATAGGCTGCAATAGGCAGGCGACAATCAGCGTTTAAATGCTGGCTCACGGTGCGTTCTGCTAATACACATTGATAGCTTGCTTTATGATTTAATGCTGCGACATAGGCTAGGGTTTTCATATCATTTGCACGGCATTCAATGCCCAAAGCACCTTGTCCAGGTGCAGGCAAGCAATGCTGTATCTTTAAAAATTCACGGATAAGATGAGTTTGTTCTAAGCGTATGAGACCAGCAGCAGCGAGTATAAGCACATCGCATTGACCAGAAATTATTTTTTTTATACGAGTATTTACATTGCCGTGTATATTGTACATCTGTAAATCAGGGCGTAGCGCTAATAATTGCGCTTGTCGTCTCAAACTTGAGGTGCCTATTCGCGCTGATTTTGGTAAATCGTTGAAGCATTGTTTCTGCGTTGATAGTAATACATCGCGCGGGTCCACGCGCTGAAAAACAGCAGCAATGATGAGACCATTGGGTAATTTCCAAGGTAAATCTTTCATGGAGTGTACGGCTAAATCGGCACGCTGTTTTAGCAACGCTATTTCCAATTCTTTTGTGAATAATCCTTTGCCGGATCGTCGGTTTCGATCACCTGCTGTACGCAAACCGAGTAATTCAATGCATAAATCAGGATGAATTCGATACAGCGCTTGTTTTATACATTCTGCTTGCCGTAATGCCAGAGGGCTAGTACGTGTAGCGATGCGTAGTGTTTTTTTGATCACAGTGATTCAAAAATCTAACAGAGTTGTAAACGTCGCGATAAACTGGAACTAAATAGATTTTGCGGATCGACAGAACGTTTAATCGTGAGCCAGCGGTTGTAATGTGGATACATGTCACGAAACGCTTGCGGCGTTAAACGCGCGTCTTTAGCAAGATATATTTTTCCATTTGCCTCTATAACATGTTGATCAAGTTTTTGTAATAGCAAAAATAATCCGGGATCTAAGATGGGTATATCAAGCGCTAAGGTAAAACCAGGTGCGGCAAACGACAAAGGGGCATCATTGCCCGTACCAAGACGCTTTAGAGTAGCCAGTAAAACTGGATAAGAACTATTTTGGATCAATTCTAAAAGTATCTTCGTTGTTTGCTGAGCCGATGTTTGTGGCAACACGCATTGATATTGAATAAATCCACGCGTGCCGTATAATTTCCCCCAGTGTTTAATGCGATCCAGCGGATAAAAATAACGACGATAATGCGTGATGAAAGGCGCTGTTTTTTTACGCAAGCATTGATAATAAAGACGGTTAAATTGTTTACCTACTTGCTTATGTAAGAACCAATTTGGAAAGTACATTGGCAGGCTTAAAGAGGCTGAATGCGTATTATTTAAGGCGTTAGTTTGTAAATAGGCAGGTAATAATTCAAGTGATGCATGTCGTGCTGCCATGACGATACCACGGCCTAAAGGTGCGTTGAGCAAATCAAGCCAGGCTACATGATAGAGATCGTCATAGGGTTCAGAGTTTAAATACATAAACGTTTGTTCTAGATCATGGCTCGCGAAATAACGTACATACATATAAGCCGTAGTGATGGGTATTAATTGCAGCGTAATTTGCCCGATAATACCCGTCAATCCCATACCGCCGGCGGTTGCCCAAAATAATTCTGAGTTTTTTTCAGGAGAACAATAAACAGCTTGTCCTGAGCTCGTGATCAGTTCTAGCGCTGAAACATGTTGCGCGAAAGATCCTACGCGATGATGGTTTTTGCCATGCACGTCTGAGGCAAAGCAACCGCCCAGTGAAACGTAGGCAGTGCCTGGTGTGACAGGAATAAACCAGCCTTTAGGTACAATAAATTGTAATAATTTATCTAAACTTAATCCCGCTTCACAGGTAATACTGCCTGTTTGTGCATTAAATGCCAAAATGCGATCCAAGCGTTCCATCAAAATAACCTGCGCTTCTTGATTGAGTGCTGCATCGCCGTAGCTGCTACCCAAACCACGAGAAATTGTTGGACCTGTGAAATGATTGAGTTGGCGATAAATCTCTGGACGTATTAAAGAAGCAGTCTGCACTGGGTAATGATTAAAGCTGGTGAGAGAGCGCAGTTGTTGTGGCATGTTTTTACTTAAGTTCTTCTTCAAGTACTAATGTGTTTGATGTGATAAATTTTTGCATTGCAGGTCTGTAAGAGGGGCTTTTTTTCGGTAATAACATCGATAACTCTTCCAGAGCGTGTTGATAAACATGGCGTTTAAATGCAATGACTTGTTGAATCGGATACCAGTAAGGTGCCCAGCGCCAGCAATCAAATTCGGGAGAGCAGGTGCTATCAAAATGAATCTTGCGCGGATCGCTTAATAAATGCAATAAAAACCATTTTTGTTTTTGTCCCACACAAAATGGTTTCAAATGTGAGCGTCGTAATTTAAGGGGCAACCAATAATGCAACCAAGCTTTAGTACAACCCAAGAGTTTAACGTCCTTGCGTTCCAAGCCTAACTCTTCGTAAAGTTCACGAAATAATGCCTGTTCAGCTGTTTCTTTTGACTGCAATCCTCCTTGTGGAAATTGCCAAGCGCGCTGTCCGAGACGTCGTGCCCACAAGACATCGCCTTGATGATTGACCACGATAATGCCAACACCAATACGAAAGCCTTCAGCATCAATCACCGCTATCACCCCTTTTGAGCAGAAATCTAAGGTCGGTACGATTCAAACTTTCTAATTATAAGGAGTACGTTGCATAAAAGACAGATTTGATTATAAAAAATTGGGTTAATATTTCAAGTGCGCGCATTCATGTGATTAATTGCAAGTATATGCGTTACTTTGATTCTCATTAGTAGTGGGTAGTTCACGTTGTTCATTGTAAAAATTGGGGCCAGTCTCAGTACCAGTCCAAGGCACGAGTTTAAGAAGGTCTCCATCATCATTAGTAGTATCGTTGCTTTCTATTAGAGACCCACCGGAACAATAAGAAATTATTCCATGGATAATTCTCTGAATCATATACAACGCAATAGACAACGCAGCTGTTACGATAAATATTCCTCCTATCATCCACAAAGTATCACTCAGAATGCTGTTGTTAGCATCATTGAGGATTTCATTCGGATTAACAAAAAGAGTGGTGCCGTTATAAATTTTAGTAATATTATCGGAAAACGAAGGTAATGATGAGGGATCCGAAGAAGCAACCCACGACTGACTCGTCGTTTCTAAAACAGAGTTTGTAGTGCTCTGAGTGATTCTTTGAAAATCAGAATCATTAAAAACTATACCATCCCAGATGTGAGAAGCTGGAAATTTTCCATTGATGATGTGTTTCCAGTAGAGTTTTACCGCAATTGTTTCATTCTCGGAGAATTGAGAACTCCTATAAACCAAAATGTATCTTCTGGGAGGATTAGCAGCAGATGTAATTTCATCTATGGTCCGTAAAGAGCCGTTATGAACGCTATCATTTCTCTTCGAATACGGCACATACTCATAAACAAGCTCACCCGGCTCCCAATCTATTTTTTGAGGCAATGTTGAATTCAGAGCGAATTCAGTCAATCTAAAAGCCGCTTGTTTTAAGAATGTATCTTTCCATTCACCCCATTTCTTATTAGATCTCATCCACAAAACAGACTGTTCGAACGCTTCTTTAAGAAAAAATATATAATGTTGGGAAACATCTTTGAGCATAATAAATCTTTATCTCCTTTTTTAGAAAATATTCAGACCCGGGTATTTTAAATGGGCTGAGTATCACTAGGATTATTTTTGTTGTTGTGAAAAAAGGGTTATTTTTATTATTTTGAAAAAAACCGTCCAAAAAATTGTAGCGAGATCGGGATTTAATGATTTTTTAGAAAAAATAAATCACATTTTAAGTCATTATTATCACCTAAACAAGGGTGTATTTTCCGCTTTCTTGTAAACTCTGTTCAGGAAGCACTGTTATTGTAGGTTTGTAAAAATTAATAGAAGAGAATTGGTTTATTAATCTTGATGTTTCAGGCATCGATGAAAAATTTTCCTCGATGAATTGCTGGCGATATTTTGTAACTTCGTTAAGCCATTGATCGAATTCACCTGAATTTGTTAAAGAATTTACAAGCTCTTGCATATCCGGATATTTTAAAATGCACTTTGAACTCAAGCTCTTTTTGTCGTCAAGTGGATACTGATCACATAGAGAAGAAACTAAGTCAGACAAAAATTTAAACTGTTTTACCCTAATTTTATAAGAGACATTTAATAATGCATGACGATGGTCTTCTTTAAGCTCAGAGATGTTAGCTAACATTAGCATTAATACGAAAAACTTATCCATAAGAAGTTCAAGCTCATTGAGAGGCATTTCACTTAGATCTGATCTTGCTCTTTCAACAACAAATTCAAGATAATGTTTAATCCGTACTGATGGATCGATAAAATACTCTTTTATTTGTATTTCGTGTTGGACAGGTAAATTAAAATCATTAGCATGAAACACTGATCTATTAAGTAAGTTAGCTAAATTTCCCATATGGTAATTTAATGCTATCTTCTCCATCGTTTTCATCCAAGGAATAAATAGGTCAAAGATAAATCGACGATCTACTCTCCCTAAGAGCGTGGCTGCAAACTGATGAAATCGATCATGAATCATTTGAGCTGGCCAAGGTGTATAGTAATAATCATGCTCAGGAAGGCCATGAGGAGTACTT
Source organism: Gammaproteobacteria bacterium (assembly GCA_013289115.1). Taxonomy (GTDB): domain Bacteria; phylum Pseudomonadota; class Gammaproteobacteria; order Diplorickettsiales; family Diplorickettsiaceae; genus JABDAQ01. The sequence goes on along the minus strand of JABDAQ010000026.1, from coordinate 8,427 downwards.
TTAACATATAGTGAACCGATCTGAATAAGATGCGTGTCTTGTTTATGCAGTGGTAGAAGTGATTTTATGCTGCCAAACAAATAGCGATCTTGCATATAAGCAGGATCCATGCGAAAGAGCAGTCGCTTTAATAGAGAATCAGATCCGGCATATACATAATGATTACCTATCTTTGTTAATTTTTTTTCTCCTTGGCTGTTAGTCTCGATCAAAGGCAGGAGCAAAGGTTGATTTTTAGAAAATTCTGTATGTTTTTCTCGCCCTTTGCTTCCCAACAAGCTATTAGAATATTCTCGCAAGATCATGACGAATGTGAACAAAGTGCCAAATTGATTCAGCGTGATAGCTTTCTCTGCCGGCAACGTTACTAAAAAACCATCAATATTTTCATTTTTAAAAATTTCATTTTCAAAATCACCGTGTGCAATCGCCTGATGCAGTCTATCTTTCGCATACTTTTCTTCTTCAGTAAGCTTTCCAGCAGCAAATCTAGGAAAATATGGGTTATTTTTAATGTACTCAAATATATCGTGAGAATCACCGTCTTCGGTTTCTACCATCAGTGATAAGGGTTGTTTGTTTTTTGGATCTTTTTTTGGTGGCATAGATTCGCGCTTATTATTTTATAAATCTAAATGTAATTTTTAGGAATAATAGTTATTGTTGTTGCCATTTTGTTATTAGCATTATCGCTAATAATTAATACTGGGCGTTTCTTTTTAATCTCTGCTCCAATAGTTGGATCCAAATTAGCAAAATAAATTTCACCACGTTTTATTTTCTTCCATTCCATCTGAGATGGCTACATCAAAATCGTTATTTATCTCATGATTCGCTTCTCTATGTTGCGTGGGTAGTGAAATTGATAATTTTTGTGTGTGCATAAAACACTCTATAAGTAGGATAAATTAGCTAATTAGCATGGTTAACACGGTGTGTTAATTCATATTCATTTTCTTCATTATTTGAGTAAAAACCGAAGTCAGTCGAAGTCATGAGTGGAGGATAATTCGTATGAGTATCCCTGTTTTCTGAAGACTCATCGGGACAAGGCACTGCTTCTTGTGTTCGATAGTAAGAAACTATTCTATAAATAATAAACGCTGTAACAATCATCATAGCTATTGCAACAAACATTCCTCCTATCATCCACAAAGTATTACTCAGAGTGCTGTTGTTAGCATCATTGAGGATTTCATTCGGATTAACAAAAAGAGTGGTACCGTTATAAATTTTAGTAATATTATCGGAAAACGAAGGTAATGATGAGGGATCCGAAGAAGCAACCCACGACTGACTCGTTGTTTCTAAAACAGAGTTTGTAGTGCTCTGAATGACTCTTTGAAAATCAGAATCATCAATAGCCAGATAGTACCAGGTCTGAGAATATGAAAATTTTTCAGCGATGTGGTTTGAATAGAGTTTTACCGCAATCGTTTCATTTTCGGAAAATCGAGAATCCCTACAAATAATGAATCTAAAGGGACGCTCATCAGTATATAAAATCTCATCGATAGTTAATAGAGGATCGTTATGATCGTCATCATTTCTCTTCGAAAACGGCACATACTCATAAACAAGCTCATTCGGCTTCCAACCTATTTCTTGAGGCAACATTGAATCGTTAGCGAATTTAGCCAATCTAAAAGCGGCTCTTTTTAAGTACCATCTCTGCCATTTCAGATTAGATATCATCCGTAAAACAGACTGTTCGAACGCTCCTTTAAGAAAAAATATATAATGTTGGTAAATAGCTCTGGACATGATAAATCTTTACCCACTCCTTTTTAGAAAATATTCAGACCCGTGTGTTTGGTTGAATATTATTAAGGTTATTTTTGTTGTTGTGAAAAAGACCGCTCGAAAGATCATAGCAAGATCACTTTTCATTGTCTATAAAAACGTTGCAAGATCACTGCGTTATTAGCTCGCGTCGCATTTAACAATTCTTCCATTTTTAGAGCAAGTAGAACCATTGATAATGCTGGTGGTTTTTCCTGAGATAGGTTGACTATCATCCGTGCCATTGACTTGAATGTGCGCACCGGTAATCTGTATGTGATCCATGGTTCCTTTGGTATCTGTGATCCAGCTTATGCCTAGCGCTATGTTATGTGTGCTGAACGCATTAATTGTGCTGTTTTCTAGTTGCAATGCGAGAGGACCTGATACATTTTGCTGAATACCTATGGAAATACTCTTGGCTGATTTGGCTGTTATGCTGCTGTCATTGTAGAGATGAGCGCTAGGCATACCGTCTTTTGAGGTGTCAAACATGATCCCAACAACTTTCCCATCATAGGTATCGCTTGCAGTGCTGATGGCTAAGATATCGGTGCCATCAGATTCTAAATGTGCATTCTGTTGTAAAACGATACCGTAACTCGCATTGACCTCCGCCATAGAAGCCGTAACACTACTGTTGTGCAAATAAGCTTTCGCTTGATCCTGTATAAATAATCCAACAGCATCACCCATGTCGGTATTGTTGACAAGAACTTGCGATTTATCCAACGATAAATCGCTGTTGTTTTCGATATGAACACCGTATACACCTGAGGCATCGTCGCGTGAAGCATGAATATTCGTACCATTTAAACTTGCTAAAGAATTGCCTGCAAGATGCACTGCACTGACGTTGGCAAAAATATCTGAATTCGATACTAAGAGGCCATCGGCATTATGCGCATCAATCCCGATGCGATAACGGTATTGTTTATCGCCGATGACAGTTCGATCAATCCAATTGTTTTGCACGTTTTCTATCAAAATTCCAGCTTGAATGGATCCTTGTTGTTGCAGGCTCAAACCCGTGAGTATGTTATTACCCGAGAGCTGAAAGCCTCCATAAAATACGGTTCGTTGACTATCAGACGCAGGTAATTTGTAATCGACATTACGTGATTCCAGCCATTGATTAGGCGCCAGTACAATGCCTGAATAAACGTCTGCTTTTGTCTGAACAACATTTAAAGCATTGTAATGTCCGCCGTTAAAATACAAGATAGCCTTATCATCGAGTGCGGCAATATTGTTAATATTTTCTTGATGAAATTGTCCAGGCCCACAGGGATTTTTAAATGTGCATTGATTTATATTCGTAATAAGACTGTCATCGGTGACGGTTTGATCAAAGAAATAAATATGTTTTTCTGTAATGATCTGTGCATCAGATGGAATAGGATTGTTTGAATGACCGCTATTTTTTGTATGAGATGTTTTATATCGGTACACAGTACGACTGGGTATGCTGCTGCCTCGATCCGATTGTGCGATCAACCGCGCTATTGGATCAGTGATACGTTGCGCTACGGTTTTAGCAAAAACTGAATGATGTGTTTCACCTAAATAGATAGATAGACCTAAGCTGGCAGTATTACGATGAAGATTATCGTAGTTATAGCGCACAGTAAGATTCAAACGTGGATTGATCCAATAGTCTAGGCCGGCTGCTACCCCTGTAATATTTTTGCTGGCAGGCAGGTTGAAATAATAAGCACCCAGGATTGTTCTCATGGATAAATTTTTTAAGTTATAGCCTAATATCAGATCCGTACCATTACCTATTTCTTGTACTTGTTGAAATAAAAAATCATGTTTCGTATGACCGCTAAAAGTCGCGGTAGGCAAGCCAAATTGTTCACCAGGCGCGGTATTTAACACTTGTCGTTTATGACCCACGGGGAAATAACCGTTTATACTTGCGTCGAATTTTATTCCTAAATATTCAATGCCGGGGCTTGCTAACCAAAAATAACTGTTATGTGCCTCGCGTGTGCGATCACCAAAGAGATATAGACCTAAAATTCCTGCATCATTAGCAATCCAACGATAACCCACACCTAAACTGGCTAACCATTGCGAATCGGTGTTGGTGATTGCTTGTAGATCCGCGTGCACATTATGTTGTTCATCACCGAATGCGGGCAGCATGCCATCGGCTTTAAGTCCTGAATGTTCAGTATTGGCATAAGCATTACCATAAAAGCGAGGAATGAGTTTTTGATTGAAAGCGTGCGTCTGTGTGTATGCCAATAAACTAAGAAGTATTGCGTAGCAACGATAAGAACGGGTTTTCATAATCACTCTTCCTTTGAGATTTAAGCAAACATAAAATCCTGATAGAACATAATTGTAAATTTTGCCTTGAGGTGAAGCAAGATTTATTATTGAAGATGAATTGACAAAGCCTTTTAAATAAAGAAAATTAAGACGCGATAAAAAACGATAACAAGGAGAGTTTATGCTTGACGATACGATAGGGATGGCTTTAAAGAAGTATGAAAAAAGGATAGTGCTAAAGCGTTTATCTTCGTGGTTATTCACAGGACATCACTTACATAAACATCCTGCAATCAATAAATTACGCAGTCTTTCTGATACGAATAATCAATCGACTGTTTTTAAAATTTGTTTAGAAGCCTATCAATATTTCCTTTACGATCCGCCTTGCGAATCACACTTATCTTTCAACGTGTATAAAGCGGTTCTTGCATGGCTGAGCATTGCATTATGTCCTTTTGATCCTTCCATGTTTAAAAAACTGAGCTGTGATGGTGTCATTCAATTAAGAGATAACGTTGATACCATCCTAAAAGAAGGGAAATCCAGTTTCGAGAAAGTGATATCTGCGATGATTGCACTTGATGGAGAGAGACTTTTAACACAAGAGCATATTGATGCGATCAATGCACATACACGTCCTACCGATCTTGCCGATGCATTGAAGATACTGTTTTCAAACTCTTTATCAAAGTCAGACGACAAAGAGGCTATAATAAAACACGCGCATCCTAAAGCGCTTGCTTCCGCACTATTCAATTTTGATCATCATTTTATTAGTTTTCTTTCCCAAAAGTATCGAGAATGCGTTATAAAAAGCGATGAGCCTATAGAGCTGCTCGATGTCTTGAAAATACTTCATGCGACTCATCTTTTAAAGTCAGAGAACGTGAATGCTATTTTAAAAAACGATTGTACACGGTTATGTATTCGCAATGCGCTAAGAGAATTTCAGAAGGTTGGTTTTTTATCAGGACAAAAGAATCAATCAAATTTTGATCGACTCTTACATCCAGATAATCATATTTTTTTACGTGAAAACTTTATATGGCAACGGATCCCGAATAATTTATGGACGCCCACCCTAATGAATGAATTAATGAGTCTTGCGCAGCAAGAAAATCCAAAAGAACAGATGCAACACTACGTGGATGAATTCTTAATAGAGAAAAAATTTGAGAGGGATGCATTCTTAGCAGAGAAAGAATTTCAACCCGATTTTAGATTTTATATAAATGACTTGAGAAACAGAAAACCATCTTATGCGCAGCGTTTTCAACAATTTGGTTTAGTGGCTGAGCAAGAATTTCTTTGTCCCATTTCGCATGGAATTATAAACATACCTGTTTTTATTCAAAATCAACGCGTTCGGCATTCTTATGATTTTATATATTTAGTAAGAGCGATTCAATTGCATGGTAAAGATCCAATCACAAGAAAACCAATTACTTTAGCTGATATTAAACCAGATAAGAAATTATGCGATTTAATGGAGAAGAAAATTATGGAGAAGAAAATTAATGAAGCCGAGGAAAAAATAAAGATTCAAGAAGGGATTGCTTCATTTTCATCTTTAGGAAAACAATATCGCGTCTATTTTTTTGGATTAGACCTTGCGTTGCAAGAAACAAGTGGAGAAGTATGCGTTTCAAAGGAGGAGCTTTTAGCACAAGAGAATATTCATGCAATCAATGCGCATGAGTGCCCGCAAAGTCTCGCTGACGCATTTAAGATACTTTATTCCAGTAGGCGATTCGTACCCGCTACGCTCGAGGATAGACACGCTGTAATCAATCATTCTAATCCTGAAAAGCTTGCTTGGGCACTTTCTCATTTTAATCGGAGTGATTACGCTAAGTTCTTGAAAGAAACGCATAGAGAGCTTGTTATAAAAAGTAATGATCCCATGCTGATTATTAATTTGCTGCGCCTACTTCATTCGACTGATCTTATGTCGGATGAGAATGTGAATGCCGTTCTAAAAGACGAACAGATACTACTTTATGTTGCTAATGCACTCAACAAATTTAAGAAAGCCGGTCTCTTATCAGGACAAGAGAGGCAGTCAAATTTTGAGCGACTGTTGCATCCAGATAATCGTATTTTTTGTGAAGCCTTCTTTTTATGGGATCAGATCTCAGATAATTTATTGACACAAAATTCATTAAATGAATTAATAAAACGTGCTAAAGAAGAAAATCCAGAAGAAAAGATGCAGAAATATATAGATTCATTAGCAGAGAAAGAATCGATTAATGACACTCATAAAGAGAATATAAAAACCACAACAAGTACAAGATCATATTTATCATTATTTCGTAGTGTACTTGAAGTAAACGATTTGCCGAGAGAAACAAACAGAAAGAATCATGCGTGATTACGTAATAGCAATAGGGAAGGCTTTAACGCATTATGGTAAAGAAATAACTATCTTAGCGTGGTTATCAAAACCTTACTTCGAGCATTCATCAATAAAAACAGCAACAGAGAAGTTACGAGCGCTTTCTGATGCTGATAATAAGTCCACGATTCTCAAAATTTGTTTGGATGCCTATCAATATTTCCTTCAAGCACCATCCAAGGAATATCAGAAATGTCAGCCATCTTTCAGAGTTTATAAAGCTTTACTGGAGTGCTTGAGAAATACATTGTGTTTTTATTACACGGTTCAATTTGAAAAACTAAGCGTTCAAGGAATTATCCTGTTAAGAGATCATGTTGATAACATGATGAAAAATGGAACATCATGCTTCGAGCCTGTGATAATTGCCATGATCGCACTTGAGAAGGTTAATCTTTTATCAAAAAACTTTAATCTTATCCTAAAAAATCAATGCTCAAAGAGCTTGATCAGGGCATTGATCAAACTTCATGATAGGAAACTTTTAACACAAGAGAATATTGACGCGGTCAACGCACATGAATGTCCTGAAAGTCTTGCTGATGCATTTAAAATGCTTTATGCACCTGATCGATCCGTGCCCGCAATGGAAGGTGACAGAGAGGCTATTGTAAAACACATTCATCCTAAAGAGCTTACTTGGGCACTATTTAATTTCGATGATGCCAATTTCTTGCCACAAGAGTACAGACAACGGGTTATAAGAAGCAACGATCCTCGATTAGTCGTCGATATATTGATCTTACTTTATGATGCCACGGATCTTTTAACGCCAGCGAATGTGTGTACCGCTTTAAAAGACGAACAAATACTGTTCGATGTCGGTAATGCACTCAATAAATTCAAGAAAGCCGGTCTCTTATCAGGACAAAAGGGGCAGTCTAATTTTGATCGGCTCTTACATTCAGATAATCGTATTTTTTTATGTGAAAATTTTGCATGGAGAAAGATTCCAAACGATTTATGGACGCCCACCCTAATGAATGAATTAATGAGTCTTGCGCAGCAAGAAAATCCAAAAGAACAGATGCAACACTACGTGGATGAATTCTTAATAGAGAAAAAATTTGAGAGGGATGCATTCTTAGCAGAGAAAGAATTTCAACCCGATTTTAGATTTTATATAAATGACTTGAGAAACAGAAAACCATCTTATGCGCAGCGTTTTCAACAATTTGGTTTAGTGGCTGAGCAAGAATTTCTTTGTCCCATTTCGCATGGAATTATAAACATACCTGTTTTTATTCAAAATCAACGCGTTCGGCATTCTTATGATTTTATATATTTAGTAAGAGCGATTCAATTGCATGGTAAAGATCCAATCACAAGAAAACC
>JABDAQ010000026.1:0-529 GCA_013289115.1 Gammaproteobacteria bacterium | reverse complement strand
TTTATTCAAAATCAACGCGTTCGGCATTCTTATGATTTTATATATTTAGTAAGAGCGATTCAATTGCATGGTAAAGATCCAATCACAAGAAAACCGATTACTTTAGCTGATATTAAACCAGATAAGAAATTATGCGATTTAATGGAGATAGAAATTAAGCAGGCTGAACTAAAACAAAGTAGTATTGGTTTTTTTAAGCCGCTTGATTCACCCACAAAATTAGGAGCCGTTGACAATTCGCAGTATAAAAAACCTCTTCCATAGATTAATATTTCAATACGATGAGTTGCACCGTTTAGGTGAATCGAACAAAATAAGGCATACTATAAAGCTTTAAATTAAAACACTGAAATTATGCCATCTACTCCATTAAAGATGCCCATCGGCCAAAGTGATTTTCGCTCTCTGATTCAAGGAGAGTATTATTTTGTTGATAAGAGTTTGTTCATTCAAGAAATACTTCAAGATACTCAGATTATTCTCATCACGCGTCCGCGTCGATTCGGCAAGACCTTGAATCTGTCGATGC
>JABDAQ010000025.1 GCA_013289115.1 Gammaproteobacteria bacterium | reverse complement strand
AATCGCATCCGGCGTATGAATTGAGATCAAATAAAGAAAGCGGCTACGGGCGGTATGATTATTTCATTTTATCGAAGGATCCAAAGAAACTAAGTTTGTTGATGGAATTTAAACGAGTAAAATTTGCGCGAACAGAGCAGCCCGCGGTAGAACGGATCGAGGAAGCCTTAGACGAAGCAGCGCAGCAAGGTTTAGCGCAGATCGAAGAGAAGGCATATTACGCCGAAGCAAAACAACGCGGAAGTCAATCTATCTTGAAACTTGCTTTAGCTTTCTGTGGAAAGCGATTTAAACTTTTGCACACTAACTAACTTAAACTAGTTAATAATATGACTGCCGCTATTCGTACAGGAACATATACCGACTTATTTAGATAAAATCTTGCGAAAAATACGTGAACCTTAAGATTCTTGCCCATCTATTCCAGACAATAAAAACAATCTGGAATAATCAACCTGATACTGTATTTTGTTTAATGGGACCTACAGGCATTGGCAAAACTGATCTTGCAATCTCCTTAGTTGAACAACTGCCTTGCTCCATCATCAGCGTCGATTCTGCTTTAGTCTATCGTCATATGAATATCGGCACTGCAAAACCGACACCTGATCGCTTGATTAAAGCGCCGCATGCACTGATCGATCTTTGCGAACCTAATGAACCCTATTCCGTTGGAAAATTTTTAATAGATGCACAGAAAACAATTAAACAAGCTTTGCGAGAAAAACGCATACCTTTGTTAGTCGGCGGTACGTTCATGTATTTTCGCGCACTACAAATGGGTTTGGCTGATCTGCCAAGCGCACAGAACGAAATACGTCAAACACTCACAGAACAGATTAAACAACAAGGTCTAGTCACACTTTATCAACGCCTGCATCAGATCGATCCGGACTATGCAGCGTGCATTCATCCGCATGATCGGCAACGTATTCAACGTGCCCTTGAGATCTATGCCCACACCGGCAAAACGCGCACACAATTAATGCAAATAGACAGACAGAATCATAGCAACTTTTCATTTTATAATATTGCCTTGATGCCCGTCGATCGTGCACAATTGTATACAACACTCACACAACGTTTTCATAGCATGATTCAAAAAGGATTCATTGAAGAAGTGCGCAGCTTAACGCAACACAACGATCTTAGAGAAGATTTGCCTGCTATGCGTGCCGTGGGGTATCGACAAATCTGGCAGTATTTATCAAAACAAAGTTCGTATGCACAGATGGAAGAACTTAGTGTGCGTGCTAGCTGTCAGTTAGCAAAACGACAATTAACGTGGTTACGTAATTGGCCTGATATACATTCATTAATTAAAAATTAAGATGGCAAAAAGTCTTTTTTTTAATTTGATTACTCAAACAGGTAAAAAAATAACACGCACTGATTTTTTACTAAATCTTGAAGGAAAAGAATTTACATTTTCCTCTGGGGAAATAAACAATCGCTATTTAATTTATCCGTTGAGCAATAATTCATACAATTTAAAAATCGATGATAAAAATTGTCTGCTCGCAGAACATCATATTCGCATCGACAAAGAATATACAAACAACAATCTTAATCTCACTCATTATCACTATACAGCCACACTAAAAAGTAAAACAAACCATGTCTATACGATACACGTCTATTTTAATCGCCAAGATCAAATTATACAGACACGTTGTCAGCTTAAATTATCTAAAGAGGAAATAAATCTATCGAAAGACATGACTAATTTAGTCGAAAAAGAAGCCATAAAAAATACCATTCCTATCATTCAGGCATTATCAGATCACTACCTAACATCCTTAACAAAAAAACAACAAGACTATGAAAAAGAAGAAGAAAAATTAAAGCAAACAAGCAATTCTGCAGATTATCGCAAGCAACTTGAGCGAATTATTTCGATCGTAATCGAATTACAAAATAATTATTTTGCTCCAGGCGCCAACAAACTATTAAATTTTTTTACTGAGTTGAGAAATGTATTGAGCATGCGAAACAACTCAGCAAGCCCTTTGTCTGATGAAAATAATGAAGAAGATAGGCAGTACGAATCAGATGATACTACTGCAGAGATAAAAGATCTTAGTAAATCTATTACCCTAGGCAAAGAGGAATCACTCGATTCATTGATTGCAAAAGCTAAGAACGCGCAAGAAGAATACTTACTTGCTCAAGAAAAAAACTCAGATACTCAAGTAGATGATTTTCTAAAATTTCATGCAGCGACTGTTGATGCGCAAAATAACATTTTATCAAAAAAGAATCTCAAAAATACAAAGCACAAAGCGCTGCAAGATCTTACTTATTTAAATTCTGAAGTAAGGCAAACAGGTATAAAATTATTACAAAATCAATTAATCAACGATGATTTTGAAAAAGCAAAAAAATTGCTTAATTATATCGAATATATCGCGCCAAAAATGGTTGAGTTTGCTTTAGTCACGAAACGTCCTGAATTGCTTGAATTCGTACTCAGTCATAACAAGAGCGTAGCCATTAATACGCTTTCCATTGGCAAAGACAAAATACCGCCCGCATTGTTCTGTTACAGACACTGCAGGGACACTCACGGTACAAAAGATTTTACTATCGCAAAATGCTTCTCAGTATTAATGAAATATAACGTATACCTCTTAATCGCGGATCCGAACGACAAAGAACATCTACCAATAGCGCATCATATATTAAGCACGCAACATCGGCATCCACTTCACTTGGAATTATATAAAAATTTAACAAAAAAACTTTTGCTAACACTCATTCATGAGCTTGAAATTCGCTGCAAGGATAAAAATTTAAATACAGAAATAGTTAAGAACAACATTGCTTATTATCAATACATACAAAAACATATCGAGCATGGAACACATTTAGCCATTACTCAAAATGAAGCGCTTTTGGAAAGTTTGATAGATTCTGGGCTCAGCGCACAAAACAAAGCAATCATCAAAAAAGTGAGGGAAGGTACAGAAATTCAAAGGGCAATTGCAAAACTTACGGACGTGACTTCACGCTGGACAGTACGATCATTCCAAACGTTGCGCAACTTCTCTGAAAAATTTAAACCTGAAAAGCTTAAAAAAGAAGTGCAAGAAATACAAAAAAATCAAAGTCAAGATTGCAAAAACAAAGTTATTAATGAATCGAAGTATCTCTTCGATCTGCGTGAATTTTATAAACTGGCGATTACACAAAAAGAGAAGGAAATTGAAATGATGGACTGGCAAGATGTATTACCTACAGTAATAGAATGCGAGCGCACTAAAATACGGTTGAAGATAGACCATATTTCAGAAGAAATCTTACAATTGGAAAACGAAAAAGAAAATCTACTTTGGGATGATATATTTATTGAACCTGAAAATCAGAATAACTCTGCAAATAACAGTACTTTTTTCAAAAAAGCAAATATTGCCTCAGCATTCTATGAGGATAACAGCTCACATAACAATGCACTGCCATCCCCACGAACGCCTGAACTAAACAGCTGCCTTTAATTTCTTTAAAGGTTTGATTTTCACAACCTTACGCGCTGGCTTTGCTTTGATCGTGATCGGCTCACCTGTGAACGGATTAATCCCTTGGCGAGATTTAGTAGCAGGCTTGGTTACAACATGGATCTTCAACATACCCGGTATTGAAAATGCGACTCCTTTTTTTATATGCGCAACAATCACTTCATGGATACGTTCTAATAACTCCGATACTTTTTTCTTAGGAATCTCAGTAGTACTTGCAACGGCCTCCAATATTTCAGTTTTAGTAAATGACTTACTAATTGGAGCCAATTTCTTACTGGCAGTGACTTTTTTAGCAACTTTAGCAACAGCAGTTTTTCGTTTAGCTAGCTTTTTAGCCATGGTCTAAGTTCCCCTTCAGGAATAACAAAATAAAGAACCTATAAAATAGCATATCAATGATTTTTTGCTAAAGAAATTTATAAAAAACACGGGTTTATAGTGCACATACTGTATTTCTACCTTACTGTCGCTAAAGTTGGAACAGTTACAGAAGGAATCTGGGTTAAAGTATCACGCGGTTTAAAAAACCCGATTGGACTAAAACCAATTGAAGGTAAATGATTCTCTTTTTCATTCTGTTTATTGAATTCTAATGTTATGTAATTCCTCTTCTTGTTCTCGCATTCAACATTATTAGGGACGCTTTAATTCAAATAGTAAATTAAATCGTTATGAAAAACCTGAGTTTTTTGACCAGTCTGGATCATTCAAGAATTAACGCAGAGCAGTATAAGAGAAACGCTCAGACAATTGGCTCATTACCGCCTCTCGTGACGTTGCGCGAAATTGTTTTAGCAACGTCCTCTTCTATTGTTTTATTTTCTTTATCAGAAAAAAATGTACAAACAGAATTAAAATCTTTCTCTGTTTGAGCAATTTCTTCTTTTTTTGAACTAGAACACCGATAGGCTTCAAGTATTTTCTTCACTGTTTCAGAAAATTCATGATCGATAGGAGAAACATGAATGGTTGCTGGATATCCCATCAACAGACTATATAAACAATTGACTGCTGCTTTAATTTTTTGAAGTTGGATCGATAAAGAGATATAAGGCGTCTTTGACCCAAACTCGCCTTCTTTTATTTTTAAATCTTGTAAATGGCTTTCGAAATCTTTTAAAATCATGATCGCGTGATTCACGCATTCTTTTCGATATGATAATTCCTTATCAGAGAGTAAATTCGTTGCATTTAAGCTGTTATCTTTAAAAAGTTCTTGATTTTTTAATAACACAATCAAGCTTTCAGCTTGTTTAGAAAAATCACTCTTATACAACTGTAATAAATCAAGCGCAGTGTCTATTTTAGCGCTTCGATATGTGAAACCATCGTAATAATGTGATAGGGAGTTATCACCGTTTTTATTGGGCGTTATACGTTGATTTGCATCAATAGGAGTAATTGTATTAATTCTTATCTTATTAAAAAAGTAAATTACCCCTAACGATATTTTTTTTCTCGTCTGCACATCGAGTGAAAATCCATTATAGTCCTTATAATCTTTGAGATGTTGCTGCATGACTTTTCTGTTTATATTAATATCATTAACAAACTTGGTCATTTGAAATTTTTTTCCGTCTTCAGACACCTCTTTTGCTACCTCTACATAGTTTTCAAGATGTTTTTTCCGTTCGCGAACTAGATAAACTTTGTCCATCCAGGGATCGCAAACACACGCCTCATCATCCCATAAAAAAGGTTCACTCGGTTTTTGCTTGCCAAGAATCAAAAATGCGTGATTTCCATTAAATATTTCATAGATTTCTGCGTATAGCGACGGATAATTAGTAAGAACATAGTACAATGCTAATCGAGCCATTTCCAGACAATTTCCTATAGAGTATTTTTTTATAAGTGCTATTTTCTTTTTATAACATTCTTCTTTTTTAAAATTAGACTTATTAATGTCAGCAATTTTATCTCTTATATCGCATATTGCCACTGCCAGAGAGATCTTCTGTACTTCAGAATACTCGTCACTTTTAAGTTGTGTGTTTCCTTCTTTAATATATTCTTGAGCATAGCTCTTCGCTGAACTCGCTACTTTAAATATCTCTAAGGGCATTATTATTTTTCAAGTTTTTGAGAAATTTTATTTTTTATCTCAAAGTCAAACAATAGTGCAAACGTTGTATCAAACGCTGCACTCCAAGTAATTCAAAAATTTTAGCAAGTTCAGGCCCCGATTCTTGCATCGTTAAAGCCATACGTAGCGGTTTAAACAGAGCAATACCCTTCAATTTTAATTGCTCTTTTAACGCAGCGATAACTGCTTCATAATCTGCACCTTGACTACCTAAGGTTGCAAGCGCAATCTGCCAAAGATGCGGGTTCACTGTTTTTAAGAAATCATCAACCGTTGAATCACGAACATAAGAATCAGAAAATAATACTGAGGCCCACTTTAATGCCTCATCAGGGAAAAGAATATTATCCCGCATCATGTCAATAAACTGAATCTGTACAGAACTAGGCACTAAAATACGCACCTTAAAACCAATCCAATCCAAAAACGCTGCATCATCTAACGCTAAAACAGCGCGCTTTTGCCAATACAAGAGTTGATGTACATCATACTGTGCAGGCGCTTTATTTAAATTCTGCAGCGAAAATTCTACCGCGAGTTGATTTAAATTCATAAAAGCATGATTTGCATAAACATGACCCAAACGACTTAAATAATTGCACAAAGCAGATGCCAGATAACCTTGTGCACGCAACTCAAAGACGCTGATGCTACCTTGTCGTTTCGATAGCGGTGCGCCATCAGTACCCACAATTAAGGAGATATGTCCATAACTTGGTATCGGCAACTCCAAAGCTTGTAATAGTAAAATTTGTCTGGGTGTATTACTGATATGATCCTCACCGCGCAATACATGACTTATTTGCATTAAGGCATCATCGATCGCATTGCAAAAGAAAAATGCCGGCGTGCCGTCGGCGCGCCGAATGATAAAATCACCGATAGCGTCGCTTGTAAATGTCTGAGCACCGCGTACTAGATCAATAAAATGAATCGTCTGTCCTTCGGGCACATGAAAGCGCAAAGTGGGTTGAATACCAGCGGCTTGTTTTTCTTCGATCTGCTGCACCGTTAAATGACGACAGACACCTGAATAACGCGGTGCTTGTCCATTTGCTCGCTGCACTTTACGCATGAACGCCAAATCTTGCGTGCTACAAAAACATAAATAAGTCTGACCGCGTTCTTGCAAAGTCTGATAATACTTTTGATAAAGCGATAAACGCTGCGATTGAAAATACGGACGCTGTTTCCATCGTATACCCAACCAAAGCAAATCCTGCTCTATCTGTTGCGACCATTCCAAACGAGAACGCACAGTATCTGTATCTTCAAGTCGTAACAAAAAATCATCGCCACGGGATTGCGCAAGTAAAAAATTCAGCAAGGCCGTACGCACATTGCCTAAATGCAAATCACCAGTAGGACTTGGCGCAAAACGAATCGCCATCTCGTTTAAACCGCAGGATCTGATTGGACACAATTCAACAAAAATTGTACCAACAGTGACACAGGACGTGCTGTCGCGGTTTTATCTTTGCCTGTTTTCCAAGCGGTACCTGCGATATCTAAATGCGCCCATGATAATTTTTTAGTAAAACGTGACAAGAAACAAGCTGCCGTAATGCTTTTTCCACCGCCATGTCCAACATTAGACATATCTGCGATATTACTGTTGATTTGCTCTTGATAATTTTCCCACAAAGGCAAAGACCAAACACGATCACCGCTTTGTTGACCTGCCTCTTCTAACGCTTTAGTTAACGCGACATGATTGCTCATTAAACCGCTCGCTTGATCACCTAAAGCATGCACGATCGCACCGGTGAGTGTTGCAATATCAATAACGTATTTGGGATTAAAGCGTTCGCTGTATGTCAAAGCATCGCTCAAGATCAGACGCCCTTCCGCATCTGTATTGATGATTTCAATTGTCTGACCTGACAGAGAAGTAATGACATCCCCTGGTTTGCATGCCGTGCCGCTCGGTAAGTTTTCAGTCAATGGCATGAGACCGATAAGATTGATTGCTAATTTTAATTGTACAACAGCACGCAATACACCCAAAACCGTAGCAGCGCCCGCCATATCAAATTTCATTTCTTCCATACTCGCAGAAGGCTTTAAAGAAATCCCGCCTGAATCAAAGGTTACACCTTTTCCTACAAGAACAATGGGTGCCTGTTCTTTCGTTGTTCCGGTATAGCGCAAAATGACAAACTTAGGCGCTTGCTGCGATCCTTGCGCCACAGCTAATAATGCACCCATACCTAAATCTTGCATGTGTTTTCGTTCTAAAATTTCACAATTTAAAGGATGTGTTTGTGCTAAATGCTTTGCTTGTTCTGCCATATAATGCGGTGTACAAACATTTGCAGGCAAATTCGCTAAATCCTTAGTCAAGCTCATGCCCCCTACAATGGCTAAAGCATGTTCGATGGGTTTCTCTGCTTCAGCTGCTTGAGCCTGTGTATCTATGTGAAATACAATTTCTTCTAAATGAATTGGATCTTTTTTCTTCGTTTTGAATTGTTCGAATACATAAAAACTATCTTCTACTATTTCGATAAATTGACGTATATTCCAATACTGATCGCGATTTTTTAACAGCGGTGTTAAATAACAGGTTACCTGTTTAATACACAACGACCGCAAGGCAGCTGCAACACCGCGCAGTATCTTGATCGCTATCATTTCATTTAATTCATCTTGGCCATACGACACCAAAAGCACGCGATTGGCTAAAATATTGGGCACATTGTAAAGTAATAAACTCTGACCGGGTTCTGAGGTTAGATCACCTTGCGCTAAACACTTTGTTATATAACCGCCACTGACAGCGTCAATTGACTGTGCAGCAGTAGAAAGTTTTTTGTTGGCTAATACGCCTAGCAATAAGCAGTCGCTCTTGTGTACAACAGGATCGGTTATTTGAACGGTATAATGCATGAGCAACTCCTCAGTTAATTAATCAGTGCTTCAGTTCTCAATAAAGATTTGCGAGAGTATACTTCAAACCATCATCCTGCAAAAAGTCTATTTAGATTCCTATGATTTTATTTCGTTATCTTACTCGCGAAATAGTGCGTAATTTTATTCCTATAACCAGTCTGCTGTGCATTATTTTGATGAGCAATGTATTTGTTCGTTATTTAAATCAGATCTTAGGCGGCAGATTAGCCACAGATCTTTTATGGCGACTCATTCTACTCGAAGCACCTCGTTTTTTTTCTTTACTTCTGCCGTTTTCTTTGTTTTTATCGATCTTATTAACCTATGCACGTCTTTATTCAGATCATGAAATAACAGCACTCAATGCCTCAGGCGTTTCTCTTTTCACACTGACGCGTTTAACACTGCCTTTGATTGCGTTCATCACGTTATTTGTTACAGCGTTAACGTTTTGGGTCAGTCCCGCATTACTCGGTTACCGTAACGCCTTACTCTCGCAAACAGGCACTGCCATTGAAATACAGACCATGCAACCCGGTCGCTTCCAACAAACGAATAATGGGCAACGCATTCTCTATGTTGAGCAGATTTCACCGGATCATAAACAAATTAAAAATTTATTTCTGGCACAACTAGAACACTCAAATGCCTCAGAACCCATTTGGATGCTGATTACCGCCAAACGTGGATATCAAACAACAAATTTAGCAACGAAAGAACGTTTTTTTATTGCTCAAAATGGCATGCGGTATCAAGGGAAGCCAGGGACGAATGAATATTACCGGATGCATTTCGCACGTTATATCGCGCGTATCAATTCTCAAGTTAACTGGGCGATGAAACAACAAGACACCCTCCCTATTAAAGCACTATTGCACGCAGATCCTAAAAATAAAGCAGCGTTTCGTTCAGAATTACAGTGGCGTTTCTCAAATCCGATCTCTGTAGTATTATTAGCTTTACTCGCGATAACCTTGAGTAAAATTAATCCGCGCCAAGGAAAATATCTACCTATTCTCGTGGCCATCATCCTGTATGTTGTGTATATGAACTTATTAATCGTAGCACGCGATTGGGTTGAAAATGGTCAGCTTTCTTATCATCTAGGTTTATGGAGCATCCACGGTTTATTACTACTGACGATCATCAGTATTTTATGGTATCAATTGTATTGGGCACGTACTAAAGCGCAATTATTTCGTTTAAAAAAGTCATGATCATTATACGACGCTATCTTAGTAGCAGCGTTCTATACAACACTGTATTTATATTGTTTATCGTTTCCAGTTTGCTCGCGATTTTACAATTATTTAATGAAACACGCGAAATTGGCGTAGGGCAATATACCTTGGTCGGCGCTATTGCCTATGTATTACTGACAACACCCCAACAAATTTACGCTGTTTTTCCAATAGCTAGCTTATTTGGATGTATGCTGAGCTGTGTTTTATTAGCACGGCACAGTGAGCTGACCATTCTGCGCGTCAGCGGTTTTTCTTTAAGTAAATTATTATGTGCTCTATCAACCGCCATGTTTTCGCTTGTAGTATTGGCATTTTTGATCGGTGAAGTCTTAGCACCCTGGTGCGCACAGTTAGCAGAACAACATAAAGTTCTGCTCACGAGTAACGGACAAGCACTCACGACACAACAAGGATCAATTTGGATCCGTGACGCTTCCAATTTCATTTATATTCAAACAGTCGTATCGCCCAAACATCTAATTCAAGTACAACGTTATGAATTCAACAAAGAGGGCCAATTAGTCAGTGCCAGCAGCGCTCAACAACTTATCTACACAAGCGGTCATTGGCAAGCCTATACAGTTAAAACAACCCAATTAGCAGCAACAAAAATACGATCCTATCAATTTGCCCAACAAATCTGGCCTCTCGCGTTTACACCGCGTTTATTAACCAGTTCCATGATTACCCCTGAACAAATGTCTTTGAAACAATTATGGGCCGCCATTCATTATCGACAAAATAATTATTTAAACGTGAGTCAGATGGCGTTTACATTCTGGCAACGCGTTATACATCCTTGGACAATTTTATTAATGCTGAGTCTCGGATTAACTTTTTCCATAACACACGCACGTATTCAGAGTTTTAAAGTCCTCTTAGGTATCATGCTAGGCGTCGGTTTTTATTTGAGTAATGTTTTATTTGGTCCGTTTGTTTTACTCTATCAATGGCCGCCTCTATTAGCAGCTTCACTACCTGCTCTTGTCTTTTTAAGTATTACGCTTATTCTAGGTTACCGCACACGCTCATGATGAATTCTATTGTCATTGCACAATTAAATTTTCGGGTGGGCGCGATGGCCGATAATGTTAAAAAAATTATCGCCTCTTTATATACCGCACGCGATCATTATCATGCTGATTTGATCGTTTTCCCAGAATTGGCTTTGTCAGGCTATCCCCCTGAAGATTTACTCTTTCGTCAAGAATTTAAAGACAGCATTGAACAAGCATTCAGACAAATTGCACAAGCCACACACGGAATTGCTGTCGTACTAGGCCATCCTCATTACATCGATCAAACGATCTACAATGCCGCCAGTTTTATCGTAGAAGGCAAAGTGATCGCTTCTTATCACAAACAACTTCTACCCAACTACGGTTTATTCGATGAACAACGTTATTTCACGCCTGGAAATACAACGCAGATTATTTGCTATAAGGGAGTAAAGATCGCCTGTTTGATCTGCGAAGATATGTGGCAGGCACAACCCGCGCAGACCGCTAGAAAACAAGGCGCAGAATTAATACTATGTTTAAATGCTTCTCCTTTTGAATTAAAAAAATCTGAAAAACGTCAAGCGATCATCCAACAACGCAGTATCGAAAATCATTGTCCCATCATTTACATACACAGCGTAGGTGCTCAAGATGATTTCATATTCGATGGAGGTTCATTTGTTACCAATAGCGCTGGGCAAATTTGCTTGCAAGCACCTTTCTGGTGTGAATCCTTGATCGATATTGCGATTGATTCAACACAAAAACCGCTCAAACTCACAGCAGAGCGCACTACTCAACAAGCAGCGCCCATTGAAACGACTGAAGAACGAATTTATCATGCCTTAATCTTGAGTTTGCGTGAATACATCGACAAAAATAAAAGTTCGGGTGTATTGATCGGCGTATCAGGAGGTATCGATTCAGCTTTAGTACTCGCGCTGGCAGTTGACGCACTTGGCAAGGAACGAGTAACCGCTGTTTTTTTACCCTCCCGTTATACGGATGTATTAAGTCAAAAAATTTATCAGGAATTAATACAAGCGCTTGGGTTAGAACAAAAAATTATTTCGATAGAATCTAGCTTTCGTGCTTGTCTCAGCAGTTTAAATTTGGATCCAGAGAATCCACCCACAAGTATCGTTACAGAAAATTTACAAGCGCGTTGTCGTGCTATTTTTCTCATGGCTTTGTCTAATCAAACAGGGAAGTTAGTACTCAATACAAGTAATAAAAGCGAATTGGCGGTAGGCTATTGTACGTTGTACGGCGACGCGATCGGCGCATTCTCAGTACTTAAAGATGTTTATAAAACCTTAGTTTTTCGTCTAGCGCACTATCGTAATACAGTTCAAATGTTATTTCCAAATGAGCTTCTGCAACGCGCTCCAAGTGCCGAGCTAGCCTTAAAGCAAAAAGATGAAGATAAATTACCCTCCTACACGATACTAGATGCAATATTGCAACGGTTTCTAGAAAAAAATCAAAGTGCAGTAGAAATAATTCAAGCAGGATTTGATGCAAAAATCGTGCGGCAAATTATCCGCTGGATCGAAAAAAATGAATACAAACGAAGACAATCGCCGATCGGACCCCGCATTACCTCCTATGCTTTTCATCGTGAGCGTCGTTATCCAATTTCCTCAGAATTTTTTGATTCTGTTGTTCGTTAAATCTGATGAACAAATGCCATCATGCTCAACTTTAAAATTGATTAACGTTGGGCAACTCGTTTGTAGCATTACTTAGGTTATCTGTATTTGGATCATTATTAGCAAAAAAGAGTAAATTAGGTGTGAGCGCTCTTATTTCGCGTAATGGCGCTGGTTGTAGGAGTAGTACCGCTACGCTTATTATTTGGTCGACAGCCAGACCGAAAATGGCAACTTTTAGATCTGTTATATTAAGTTGTATTTCTTTCCAATTCGGATTTCCCTTTTTCCAATTTTCAATCTGACCCTCTAATAAAGACTGGTATTTTTCCATCAAAGAGTTTGCAAAATTTATATGTGTTATACCTACATTAGCCGTAGTATTAATTTTAATAATAATTTTAGTCAATGGCTCTAAAATCTCGCGTGTCAGGATAAAAATACGCTGCTCTACTTGACAGCGTAAAAGACACATATCGACCGTTTCAAGCTTCTCGGATGGACGTTCGTTGCGACACCCTTCCCCCAGCATAGCTCGAACACCCAAATAATAGTCATCGACAAAAGAACTTTCCCCTTGAACCCTCTTACCTACTATGAGGTCTTCTGTATAATAATTGTAATGATATCCAACCACTGTAACGTTCTTTGGTATCATACTAGGATCCATGGTCTCTAGTGTGTTGATAACTTTCCAGAGATCGTCATAAACTCTATACTCGACTAATTGACCAGGAAACTGATTAGCGAACTGTTGTATCTGCGCATAAAATAGCATCATTTTATTTTCACTTATAAAAGTTCGAGTGCAGTATTCTGCGTAAAATTTAATAGTGTTGAGTTTCTCTTTCAAAAGATTTCCTTCATCTTTTGAAAAATCGGCTAAAAGTGTATTTAGCGTAGCAAGAACTTTTTCATCTTTGAAACATTCCTGAGACGTGGCCCGAATATTTCCTTCTTGATCTATGAATAACGCTTTGAGTGTTTTTATTCCAGTGAGTACATTAAGACATAAATCTTGGTACGCTTCATTATCCGTGTGTGCGCTCTGCAGGCTCTTGGAAAGCACACGAAAAGAGTGATCACACAATGAAATCTCTTTGAGCATCATCAGTACTAACATTATTTGAGCGTAATTTCCCGTGTACTCCAATTCAGCTAAAAACTCATTTAACCTTCCTTTCACGTCGGTAGAAATATCCACGCTCTCATTAAAAAGCGAATCTGGTATCTTCTGTATCTCTAAGAGCTGTTTAATAAATTCAAGATCTTTTTCTTGAAACTCTTGTATAACAGATATAGATTTACCAAGTAGAATCGGAAATGTACTTAATTTCCATGAATGAATGTTCTGGACCGTTTGTATCATAGACTTTAATTTTTCTAGAGAGCGATTCTGTACAGAATCGCTCGCATTGTTTCCTGTCATGGTCTTTACAAGTTCATCTGGATTAAATTGAGCTTTTTTTAGATACTCTTGGAACTCTTCAATTTTCTGATGTGCTTGAGAACATCGATCAAATAATTTTTCACCCGATTGACTGAACTTAGTTATTATTTCATAAAGCTTGCCAGGTTTGACAAGTTCTGTGTCACAAAGCGCATCGCATGTTTTCGAAAAATCCTGAAAAGTTTCCGGATCCTTACTAAGACCTTTGGATATTTGCATTGAGTAATACAAGGCTGCACAATCGTCTATCGTTTCAAACTTAGCACATGCTTTTTTTACTTCTGAAAAATCCATATCCTTTTCAGCATCTTCATTATTTATTCCGTCAATCAAAAACTCCCGTATCGTTTTAAGTGCTTGAGTAAGTTCTTGAACCTTATCTTTTTTAAAATCGATCGCTTTCACTGCTTCGCTAAATACACGGCGAAAGTTAGAAATATAAGAATCGAATGACCTTTTGAGTATTTCATGTGCATGTCTCCAGGACGGTTCATCACGCAAGGTTCCTAATAATGCTTGTACCCGACAGTAAGGAATAATTTCTTTTTCAAGGCAGTTCAAAGGCAATGTGTCTATCGTAGATAACTGAAGATCCTGAGACCCTAATTTCTTCAGTATTGTTAATGTATCTTTTGCTTGTGCAAGTTTTTTGTTTTCTAGACCTGTTGATGGTTGTATATCTAAAATATTAGACATGGCAACATTCAAGGCCTTTAGCCCGCTAAAGAATTCTTTATAGAATGAGAAGTTTTTTTGAAACCCTATCCAGTGTTGCAATGATCGATCATCTGCCAGCTTCTTTATTGTTTGAAAAGGCGCTAATCTTTCTTTTTTGTCTTCATCATTTTTAGATAAAGATCCAATTAGACTATCAAACGTAGCTGATGTTGCTTTGAGAATAGATTCGGGTATTGATTCACGAAGTGCAGTCAGACCCTCATGAGAAAGCTCCTGTAGCAACCCAAAAAAAACCCGTGAATTTTTTTTAATCGTATCTAAATCTTTATCGAGGTCATCGCAATGCACGGGTCGTGAATTGTATAAAAAATCAGAAAGATTTTGAAAAAAACTTACCTTATTTAGCCTATTCAATAGAGGAAGCAATGGGCCAATTTGTTCTGTCCTAAAATTACCTACGCCTCTGATAAAGTTTTGCCAAGCCCCTAAGCAGAGTGATCGCTCAGACCACATCTTCTTAAAATTAGATAAATAATCAAACGTACTCTTTTTCTTCAACTTTTCCAGTATCTCAAGCGCTTGAGTAAAATCAGTGCTTTCTTGTTGTAGTTCTGTACAAGTTTCTTTTAATCGTTTTATTGAGTCCTTACGCACTGCTTGATTGAGCGTGATAAGAAAATCAGACCAAGCTTTTACATCCGGTTCATTGATACAATGAAAACATTCTATAAAATCTTTTTGGGCTTTTTCATCCTCTAATAATGTTTTGAAGTTCTTCAATTTACCTGATAATTCAAATATATTCTCTGCATTATGAGCATTCAGTGCGTAATTAAAATTTTCTTTATCTCTTGTTTCAGCGAAAATATCAGCGAGTAGCACCGTGGAAAGTTTCCAGGTACGTTCAGGCCATTTTTTTCTGCAAAAATCAACAAATT
The DNA here is from genome assembly GCA_013289115.1 of Gammaproteobacteria bacterium. Taxonomy (GTDB): domain Bacteria; phylum Pseudomonadota; class Gammaproteobacteria; order Diplorickettsiales; family Diplorickettsiaceae; genus JABDAQ01. Next base: position 250 of record JABDAQ010000025.1, on the reverse strand, counting down.
CTGCTAAAAATGAGAAATAGGATATCGCGAGTGTCTCCATATTCAAGCGGTTAATAAATTCTGATTGTCGATTCGATCCGAGTGCAATTGTTATTTCTTTAACATTAGGATTAGCTTTAAGAAAATCATGAATGTCATCGATGATTTTTTGATTCATTACACCATCAATCATAAGAGTACGATCAAAATCAATCGATAATACAGCCACTTTGGGTGTTTCAACTTTTATTGGTGCTTCAATTTTTATTTT
>JABDAQ010000024.1 GCA_013289115.1 Gammaproteobacteria bacterium | reverse complement strand
CCATACGCTTTTGGAAAAAACGGCGAGGGAAGCGTTAGAACAGATTCACGATAAAGCGTATTACCAAGAAGCGAAACAATATGGGAATCAATCTATTTTAATGATCGCCATCGCTTTCTGTAGTAAACAATTTAAACTCATTTATAGCGTTCATTAATTTCTTGAATATATTCCTTGCTTCCTGAAAGACTATTTACACAATTTATTTTACAGATCAACAAAAAGGGCTCCGCTCGGTCTGAACTTGACAATGGCCAATATGACGGAGATTTGTGCTGCACTTTAGGCTTCCTGCTATTGGCATGCACACCATGCAGCAAGTCAACCCCCTCGTCCTTTCTATCAGTAACTCAAGTCAGAATTACGCGGAACCCAACGTCTAAGTGTAGCGTATTATCATTATAAATTTCTAAAGTTATTTCTTATTAAATCGATAATGATGGCACGTTTATTACAGATTTTTGTGTTTCTACTACTTTTATTTCTTCTTTTTTAAAAAATTCTGATATTGGAAATGACTCTCCCCATTCTTGAAGACGTTTTTGCACTGTAGATTTTCGATCTGGATCAAGCTCTACAGATTTTATTAAAAGATAAACAGCTATTTCTTGATTGTTAGTCTTCTTATAAGCATTCCCTAAATTCCATGCCAAAAGAGCTTGATTCTTTCTAGAAATAGATACAGCTGGATGAGACTTATTATCTTTTATTAAATATTTTTCTGTCAGACGCTCCTGAATTAACAAAAACGACCCAATCGTGATCGCTAAAAGATAGGCGCTTGACTTGTAAGCTTGCACGGCATGCTGATTCAAAGTACTAAGGTTTCCTTTCTCTTTTCGATCTGCGGATGAAAAAAGGCAAGATGAAATACCTGTAGCACAAGACACAAGATAATAAGTATCCTGTTTTTCAGGCGTATTTGTATCAGACGTAGTGCTGGCGTCTGAAGCGTCAGAGTAAACTAACTCATAATCTTTTAATTGCGGTACGTCATGAAAAACAACAGAAAATACATAACAACACAGGCTAATAAAAATGTTAAAAGATAGGTTAGTAAGTTTAGAAAACATGTCTGAATGAACATAAAAGTGTTCAATCAATGCGTATGACTCATTCGAACCAAACCAAATTTTCAAAGAAGCGCATCTTTGGTCTAATTCAAAAGATTCAGGCTTGAACAACAATAAAAATTCATTGATCAAATTCTCACGATTATTTTTAAAAGATAAAGGGATATGACAACATATTTGCTCTAAATGATAGAAAATCACTGCTGCGTACTTTTCTTGTTTATAATTACAATAACTAATCGTTACATTCCAAGCAAAGTGTATAAATTGTTTGTCGGAGGCTGCTTCATCCCAATTATCATGAAATAATGGACACTGCAGATTACTAAACCGAAGATGCGCTAATAAAAACGACCAGATCGCAACAGCTGACTCATAGTCGTGTTGCTGATATAGCTCGATAGCCAGAGTATTTAGCGCTTCTATCACTTCATCTCCATGGAATTTTTCAAAATGCGCTCCAAACCCTAAGTTAAAACGAGTCTTTTTACCATCGTATCCAGTTATTTGCAGTGTATGCTTAGCAGGCCGCAACTTGTACAAACTAACCCACTGCTTAAAATCTGGGATCCAACTATGCAAAATGGAATCATGACAATAACGTGAATAATTATACAGAGACAACCGTGATTCTGGTGCCATTTTCAATAGATAACTTATTTCTGCTAATCTAGGTGTTTCGTCTAACCTCACAAAATATTTGCGTGTATTTATCAAACTCTTAAGTGTATTTTCTGGTATCAGACGATTCGAATAAGACGATTCTTTATCTGTAATAGCACGATAATTTACAATCGATGGCGGCCTAATCTGCGAAATAATATCCCCTGTTTTTTTGCTAAAAAGTCTTGGACCCGTATGAAAAATTTCGTATGAAAAGTTCCAGTACTTCATATAATTATGCGTACAAAGAATTTGATCCCCTGGTTTAATTTCTGATGTCGTAATATAAAAGGGGAATAAAAATACTTTCTTTTCTTCTTCTGCTGCTACATGCATATATGTAAACTTCACATTAGCAAAGGCAACGTCCTGTTTGTCCAAAGCAAAATCAGGATCAGCCGTCCAATTTTCCAGCGCAAAATCTTCCTCACATTCACTACTTATGCTCCAATTTATAAATCGAGCAATTGATCCTCTTTGGCGGGCATTACATTGTCTAATAAAAGTAAAAGTATAACCATCCCGCTCTTTTATCCGTTTATTCGTCTGTTCAAATGCCAATGTAACTTTATTTTCATCAAAGCTGCAAATATAACAATTCACTAAAGAATTTATTAGTTTTTCTTCATCATTAGACAAAACACCACAATAGGGAATAACTGCATTTGGAGGTATTGTTGTAGCAGCATACAATCCATATCCTGTTTTATTGCCACAAATAGCCAATTTATCTCTCGCAATTAAGTGATGATCACTTTCTATTATTTTTGTCTGCAATATTTTGCTTATCTTTTTAGCTCTTTTCTTTGTTATGCCTTTAACAAAATAGGACTCGGAGAATTCAAATCCATGGCAGCCTTCGTCAGCCACTTTTTGATTGAATTCAGACAATGGAATGGGGCTATAAATCAGCTCGCGTTCTTCACCTCTGTTTTCATATTGAATAGACGGAGAAAAATTTATGATGTTTGTTTCTTTGCCATATATATTGACTTTCTCGTATTGACTTAAATCAATCTTTTCATTTCTAGTGATTAAACTTCTTAATTGTTTTTCTATCATTTATTTGCTCCACCAAGCAAATTTGCGTTAAAACGCCTTCTAGTTTATTCTGATTGTCACTCAAGTTTTTAAACTCTTTCCTCAATCACAATAATAATCGAGGTAATCTAGAGTGAGTCTTAGTAAAATTATCGTGCTCGCTAGCCTCTGTATCGGCCTGATAGCTAAAGCGTCGTCTAGCCTTGTATTCAGTCCTTATGCTGATCTCAGTATTAATGCACATTGGGATCCAATCTATCAAGACATGGAACCCATGGATTTGGTTGAGTTGAGTTCACACAATGGCGTAACTGATTACCATTTGGCGTTTATCACGAATGCGGGCAGTTCATGTAATCCTGCGTGGGCCGGTCAACCCGATTATTCAATCAAAAATGCTTGGGCGGTTCATTTAACCGATAAAATGCGCGCGCATGCTATCGGCTATACGATTTCTTTTGGCGGTGCTAACGGTGCAGATCTCTCCAGTGTTTGCAGTCGTGAACAATTAGTGTCTGCCTACGAACAAATCATTAAAACATATCAACCCAATGGTTTGGATTTCGATATAGAAAATAGCGCTGTTGATGTGCCTAAATTAATCGACGCACTGCAGGAAGTACAGACGCATAATCCAAACTTAAAAATAAGTTTTACTCTACCCACCTTACCGGAAGGTTTAATTTCTGCAGGACAAGCCGTTGTTCGTTCAGCACAGAAAAGTCATTTAAAAAATTATTTAATCAATATTATGGCGATGGATTATGGTCCAGCCTACACAAATGATATGGGTCAATATGCCATGCAAGCGGCAAGCAATCTGTTTGCTTTTCTTAAAAAACTTTATCCAGAAAAATCAGACGCTGCGCTATGGCAGATGATCGGTATAACGCCCATGATCGGCGTGAATGACACAAACATAGAAAAATTTACTTTAGAAGATACGGATCAATTACGTACATTCGCAGAGCGCGTGAACATTAGCTTGCTATCGATGTGGTCTGCTGCACGGGATAATCCTTGTGCTGATGCTTGGGCGAGTCCCGTTTGCAGTGGCGCTAATCTGCAACATGATCCGAACGAATATGCCAAACATTTTCTAAGTAATACGGCTGCTCATTATGAACGCAAACGGAGCTGAGTCACGTAAACGCTTATATGAGAAACTCTATCATGATTTAGGCAATACCCTCATTGAGTGTTTAGAAGAGAAAGCAATTCATGAAATCATGCTGAATCCGGATGGTTATTTGTGGATTGATCATGCTACGACAGGTTTGCAATCGATCACGCAACTGCGTTCCCCTCAGGCTTTTGCTATTATTCACGCCGTCGCCGGTTTGCATGATTTTATTATTACGCAACAGAGTCCGCTGCTCGAAGCAGAATTGCCATTCTTTCGCAGTTTACAAGGGCAACGTTTTATCGCGCAAATTCCTCCAATCGTTTCTGGTCCAAGTTTTACGATTCGCAAACGGTCAGATATTATTTTTACGTTGGATGATTATCGGCAAACCGAACGTATTACCGAATCGCAGATTGTTGTATTGCGTGATTTGATACGGAATCGAAAAAATATTTTAATCTGTGGCGGTCCGGGTTCTGGGAAAACTACCGTGATTAATGCGCTGATTTTAGAAATGCTACAACAAGATGCGCAGCAACGCTTACTGATCTTAGAAGATGTTCCAGAATTGCAGTGTCAGGCTGTCAACAAAGTTTCTATGCTAACGACCGCAACCGTGACGATGACTTCTTTAGTACGTACAGCCATGCGTATGCGCCCTGATCGTATTCTGATCGGTGAAGTACGCGGTGCTGAAGCATTAGATATGTTAAAAGCTTGGAATACCGGTTGTCCTGGCGGTCTGTGCAGCGTCCATGCCAACGGAGCAGAAGAGGCGATTCAACGTATTTTAGATCTGGCTATGGAAAATCGTTTAACCGCGCAGCCAATACAACTAGTTGCACATACAATCGATGCTATCGTATCTGTCGTTCGACAAAAACATCAAAAGGGATTTATTCATGAAATATTAGGTTTGAGAGATTATAAAAATGAACAATTCACGTTTATACCCTTGGCTTAAATGGCTCTGTGTTATCCACAGCATCACCTGGGTGTCTTCAGCGCGTGCGGATGCTGCGGATCTTCCGTTTAATTCAACGATGAATCTTTTGAAAGATGCGATCACAGGCCCGTTTTTACTATCAGTTTCAATCATTATGATCGTCGTGACCTGTTTGATGCTGGCGTTTGGTGAATGGGGAGACGGATTTAAAAAATTAATTAATATCGTATTGTGGTTATCCATTGCGTTTTCAGCCAGCAGTTTCGTCACAACTTTGTTTGGTAATTAGCTGTTCACACAGAACTAACATGCGTGGTACATCCGCTTTGTATTTTAAAGCACTCAACCATCATTTTCATGTCTCAGGCGTTGATCGACCCTTATTTTATTTATTCCTTGGATTGTGTCTGCCTATCGCTTTTTCAGCGCATTTAAATTGGTTAATGGATGCAATTGCTTTGTTTGTTTTCCTAATCCTGTACACAATTGGAGTCTTGATCACGCGTATTGATCCACAGATACTGACAGTTTATCGTCGCCATATTCATTATCAAAATTATTATCCCGCCCATCCAAGTGTGCATGCCAATAACGCCGTGATTAAACCCAGCGTGCCATTCTATCTAGGTCAGCGAGGCTTTTTTGCTGTTTTATAAACATACACGACACGCGCGTGGATTTTCTGATTTATTAAATTACGCGCATTTTATTGATGATGGCGTCATCATTAATAAAGACGGTGCTTTTTTACTTACCTATCGTTTTCGCGGTCCTGATTTGTATTCGGCCAGTGCAGCACAATTGGATGCGCTCACGGCGACGATCAATCGCATGGCTAGTTTTTTAGAAGATGGTTGGATGTTACATATTGACGAGTTACGCATTCCGAGTCTTAGTTATCCTGAATCAGGTGCGTTTCCAAGTCACGTTGCCTATTTAATTGATGAGGAACGTCGTCGTGCCTATGAAACAGCGGGCAATCATTATGAAAATTTACAATTTTTAAGTTTTGTTTGGAAATTCCCTTTGACGGTGATAAAAACAACGCGACATTGGTTTGTTGATGGGCTGTCGGATAAAGATCAGCAAGATTTAAGCCAATTACTGAAACAATTTTATGAGTGTGTATCCCGTTGTATTGGTTTATTGAGTACACAATTTATTTTAGAAAAGCTCAATAGCGCTGACATTTTAAGTTATCTTAAATTATGCATTACCGGCGACATCGCACCGCTGACCCCTCCTCCCGACGGTTGTTTTCTTGACGTAGTGTTAGCCTGTCGTAACGTTATTGCCGGTTATTTACCGCAAGTCGGTGATCAGTATATTTATTTACTATCGATCCTGGGATATCTCAATGAAGAAACTGTGCCTGGATTGTTAGAAGAACTAGCTACTTATCCGCTGATCTATCGTTGGTCCAATCGCTTTGTGCCCTTGAGTGAAGCGACGGCAGAGCGCGAAATAAAACGCTATCTGCGCAATTGGAATAATAAAGTAAAAGGATTCTCAGGTATTCTCAAAGAAGCTGTCTTTGGCAAACCGGCTCAAAAGATTAATCAAGCTGCTTTACAGATGAGTCAACAAGCGAGCGAAGCTAATACACTCAATAGAGGCGGTACAACACGTTTTGGTTATTGGACAAGCAGCCTTGTATTAATGCACGCCGATACACAGAGATTAGAACAAGCGGCACTTTCTTTAATGCGTTATTTGGAACAATCTGGTTTTTCCTGTATACGCGAAGATATTCATGCGTTTGATGCTTGGCTCGGTACAATTCCAGGTCACGGCAGTTGTAATCTGCGACGCGTCTTTATTAATTCTATCAATTTAGCGCATGTACTCCCGCTGCATACGCTGTGGTCAGGCGCCTCTGCCAGTTCGCCTGCATCTTTATTACCCGCTCATTCACCGCCTGTATTTTATGCTGCAACGACAGGCAAAACGCCGTTTCGTTTTCATATGGATGTCGCTGATGTAGGCCATCAAGTTGTGTTGGGTCCAACGGGTTCGGGTAAATCGACGTACTTGGGATTTTTGATCGCGCAGTTTTTACGTTATCAGGATGCGCAAATCTTCATTTTCGATAAAGATTATTCGCAACAAGGACTAACAGCCGCCTTAGAAGGTCAGCATTACGATCTGGGTGCCGGAGAAGAATTATCATTCTGTCCTTTAGCTAATTTATCCAGCGAAACAAATCAGATGCGCGCCGCACAGTTTATTGAAGATTTAGTTTTTTTGCAGAATGTAACGTTAACGCCACAAATACGCACAGCGATTCATGCGGCCATTGCTGCTCTGGCAACAGCAGCACACAATTGTACTCTGACCGTATTTCGCTCTGAAGTACAAGATGAAACGGTACGCGCCGCCTTGCGTTATTACACGATAGAGGGTCAGCTTAAATTATTAGATGCAACAAAAGAAAGTGTACGAACCGATGGTTATTTACAAACGTTTGAGATGAGTTGGTTATTAACGCAAAAACCAGAAATTTATATTCCAATCCTACGCAGTATTTTCGATCGTATTGAGTCCAGTTTGGATCAAGCAAACGGACGCAAACCCACTTTGATCGTATTAGAAGAAGCGTGGCTGACTATTTCCCATGAATTATTTGCTCGAAAACTAAAAGATTGGTTAAAAACATTTAGAAAAAAGAATGCGCGTGTAGTGTTTGCCACACAATCTTTAGCGGATTTATATGATCCAGCAAGTAAAAGTTTGACAGAAACCACCGCAGCGATTATGGAATCTTGTCCAACAAAAATTTACTTGCCCAATCCGAGCGCTGAAGCGGAGATCAAAGCCTTGTACCACAAAATGGGTTTATCCGAACGACAACTCGACATCATTATGCACGCCGTACCAAAACAGCAATACTATCTGGTCAGCACGGAAGGTAATCGTCTCATTGATTTAAATTTAGATAACAGTATCGCCTTAGCCTTTGTTGGTTTATCGCGTGAAAAAACAGAAAGCCTCTTGCATTGCATAGCCCAACATCCCGATCAATGGATGCATGTTTGGTTACAACAGCTGGGCTTAAAACAAAATAGTTTATGAATCCATTCACGCTAGCTATCACACACTATCTAAACAGTTTTAGTAGTTACTTAACTCCTTTGCTGCATTGGGGCCAATGGTTGTTTTTATCTTTATTGACGATCAATCTGGTCTGGATGGCTTTATGGCATGCGTTTGATCAAGATTCATTTGCAGACAGCTTGCCGATTTTTATCAAGAAATTTTTTGCAATGACTGTATTCTATACCCTTATGATACATCCCGATTGGTTGCTTGAATTACTCAAGACGGCTCAGTTTATGGGTGAAACGTTAACTCAAGTTCATTTAACGCCCCAACAAATTATCGAGACAGGCATTCAACTAAGTAATAAACTGATACAGCCAATTGCTTCAGTCACTCTATTAACAAGCAATATAAGCTTTATCGTAACCGCTTTTGTAGTGATGCTGGTATTGTTTGTTTTTATCAGCGTTGCTTTGGATTTATTCGTCACTCTAATCAGTACGACGCTTCTGATTTCTATGGCGAGTTTCTTTCTAGGATTGGCACCGCAAAGTGAAGTGACAGCACGACAAACCTTAAATAGTATTTTACGCCATTGTGTTAAATTACTCGGATTATATCTTGTTATCGCCGTAGGTCTACCAACGATGAAACCATTAACGGCGATCGTTCCAACTCATAATCTTCAGCTTGATTCTTATGTTTGGATCAGTGCCGTGGTCTTATTATTTTTATTTTTAGCAAAAATTCTACCCCGACAATTGAGCGAAATTGTTTCAGAATTTATGTTGCTCAGCACGATTGTGACACCGTCTGTGAATCTTCCTAGCACCCATTCGACTTTGCAAACGATGGAGAGTACAAATCATCGTATCGATCCTACAAATTCTGTCATTATGTCATCGTCCTATCCATTGGGTAGCGCTATTGTGAATGACATAGAAACGTCAACATCGCGTAGTGCAGTTCCTGGAAGTTTATCCATGCAATTACAACAGCTTGCTCGTAAATTGGCAGTTACGTCCCGCGCGCAGACGAATCACAAAATAACCGTTGCGCAATTTGATAAAAAATAAACACGGCGAGTCAAATGATAAATCTATGATTACTTCAGGCAACGCGGGAGGAAATAATCCCTATCTCAAAGGATCCGAAGGTCGTAAGGAATGGAATGATCGTTACGGTACAATGCGACAAGCGGTTCGCACTTGGCAGATCGCGTTCTTTTGTGCGCTTGCAATCAATCTTATTTTTGCCAGCATCATCGCTAGAATGGCCGCTACCACGCGCGTACAACCGTTTATTGTAGAAACCAATCGCGGCATGCCTTATGCCATTACCGCTTTGCGTGCTACGTCCACACAGGATCCACGTATCATTAATTTTGCAGTCAATCAATTTATTATCAATACACGTAGCATTATTCACGATACTACGGCAGAAAAAACATTGTTAACAAAAGCCTATGCTTTTTCTGCCAATCATACCATCCGTTTTTTACGAGATTATTATCAAAAGCATGATCCATTTCAACGAAGCACTCAAATAACCGTAGCTGTTCAGATCATCAATACCTTACCGATCAGTCACCACACCTGGCAAGTTACTTGGGATGAAACTCAATACAGCAACAGCGATAATCGTATTCTCAGCGTAACGCGTTGGATGGCGCATCTTAGTATTCAATTTGGAAAAATTAATCCTGCTTTTATCAACGATAATCCTTTCGGTATTTATATTACAAATGTTTTTTGGTCACAAAGTCAGATAGGCGATCCCAATGTTTCTTTATAAAATAATAATTAACTGTTTTATCTTCTTGCTGTTAACAGGTTGCACGACAACACAAACACCTATTTTTATTCCAGCCAAACCCGTTGCAATACCGTCGACCGTCCGTGAGGTCCCCAGTAAAACAAATTATCGTTTACATTATGGTTCGGATCCGGCCTTGGAACATGCGTTTAAACAGTATTTGCGTACAGGGAGAGCCGCCAATATTATTACCGAAGGTTTTGTGAAATTTGCCTATAACGCCGATCAAGAACCCATTATTAAAACAGCGCCTTTGCAGGAAACAGTGGTTTCACTTGAGCCCGGAGAAAAATTTAGTAATATTTCTTCGGGTGATCCAAGTCGCTGGTCATATGCGGTCGCTTTATCTGGACAGGGCGCAACACAACAGCAAAATATTTTAATCAAACCCTCTTTGCCGGATATCAGCACCAATATGGTCATTACGACCAATAAGCGTATTTATAATCTACGTTTAGTTTCCTGCGCACCGGATCATGTAAGCGATATCATGCATACGGTACGTTTTTGGTATCCAGATGACATGCGAGCGGCAACACAAACGGCGTTTGATACAACCCATGTCGCTGCAGATATACCCTTGAATCATTTGAATTTCGATTACAGCATCAATGCTCCAGGTTGGTTTTCTGCTTTGCCGCGCTGGGCACCCACACGTGTTTTTGATGATGGTTTACACACTTATATTAAATTTCCAGAAAACGTGAGCACAACAGACATGCCGGTATTATTTGTCTTGCGTAATCAACAGAATGAATTAGTAAATTATCGTTATCAAGATCCCTATTTTATTGTTGATTGCTTATTTAAACAGGCCGTATTGGTATTAGGCGTCGGCAGTAGTCAAATCAAAGTGACCATTACGAATCATCGTTTAAAGTAAACATGACGCGAAATAAACAAGACAAACCATCAGCACCGCGATTTAAGATAATCGTTTTAAAAAAAACCTGGATTCCGATCGCCAGTATTTTATTGACATTCATTCTTGGTTTAATTTTAAATAATTTATATCAAGCGGGTTATCAACACCATCAAACAACTGCGTTCGATAAAATTCATAACCTAGCCAGTGCGATCGATACACGTTGGTATCAGAATAAAACGATGCAATCACTGCCCGTACCACAGACACCTCACTCTGTATCTTTATTTAAACAGGCTCCTACATTTTCTCCAGACGATTTAAAAGCAATGCGTGTGCCACTGAGTGATCATCAACTCAAATCTGATCAAATAAATGAAACAAATACTACTGCGATTGCACTCGGATCAACGACCGATCAAAATATGCAAGGTGAAAAAAAAGCATTTATACAGATTAATGATCGCGCAGCAATCAATGATTATTTACAATCGAATGTTCACGATCCAATCAATCCATTTGAATTACAAGCAGGCAGCATCATTCCTGGCGCTTTGATCAGCGGAATCAATTCGGATTTACCCGGACAGATCACAGCACAAGTGCGTTCAAATGTATATGATTCTGTTTCAGGTAACTATTTATTAATTCCACAAGGATCACGTTTAACTGGATTATACGATTCACAAGTAGCCTACGGTCAAAAACGTATCTTAATTGTTTGGAATCGTATTATTTTCCCCAATGGTCAAAGCATTGACTTACACGGCATGCCTGGTGTTGATATGCGTGGCTACGCGGGTTTCCACGATCAAGTGAATAATCATTTTATGCGTTTGTTTGGTTCAGTCATTTTGATGAGTTTATTAGGAACAGGGGCTCAATTAGCTGCCCCACAAAATGACAATCCATTTGCACCACCCACAGTAGCTCAGGCTGCCGCGCAAAGCTTGAATAGTACCTTAACGAATGTTGGCTCAAGTATCATTGCAAAAAATCTTAACATTCAACCAAATTTACAGATACGACCTGGTTATGAATTCAATATTACGGTCACAAAAGACATGGTTTTCCCGCACGCTTATCAAACCGCCTAAGCGTAATTGAACTCGAATATTCGCTATTCATTAGATTCCTGTATAATTAAAAAAGTTTAAAAACAAAAAAATCAAGGTAATAAAACCACATGGCGAATACATTCATGAAATTTGATACATTAGCCTGGGCTAAAAAATTAGAGAAATCAGGGATACCTCCTCAACAAGCAGAAGCGCAAGTCGAACTAATTTTTCGAATCGTCGACGACAATGTTTGCACTAAAAAAGATCTGCAAGACTCTGAAGGCAGAGTAGCAGTTAGGCTAAAAGAGTTAGATTTAAAAATAGAAGAGGTTAAAAGAGAAACAACGGAAATTAGAAAAGAAACAGCAGAGATTAAAAAGGAAACAACGGAAGTTAGAACGGAAATTATAAAAGAAATAGAAGAGGTTAAAAGGAAAACAGAAGAAATTAAAAAAGAAACAATGGAAATTAGAAAAGAAATAGAAGGACTTAAAAAAGAAACAACGGAAATTAGAAAAGAAATAGAAGGACTTAAAAAAGAAACAACGGAAATTAGAAAAGAAATAGAAGGACTTAAAAAAGAAACAATGGAAATTAGAAAAGAAATAGTTATCGTTAAGAAAGAGTTAATCATAGAAATAGAAAAAATCAAAGAGAAAATAGAAAAAACTAAAGAGGCTTTGAGTGACAAACTTTCTAAGTGGATATTCTGTACGGTCACCGCTCAAACTGCCGTTGTCTTAGTGGCTGTTAAATTGATGCATTAATAATAAGCGCACCCTGATTCATGTTTGAAAGCAATTTTACAATTGCGTATACTGTGTCTGCTTTGTTTTTAAGCTAAGTTTATAGGACTTGATCTATGCGACAGGTACCTGCACACATACCATGATAAGCATCCTCGATTTTTATCTAAAAAAAGCAAAAAAAATAAAAATTAGCATGGTGACTTGTTATGACTTCACCATGGCACAACTGCTAAATCATACCGGTATCGATTGCTTACTCGTAGGAGACAGCGTAGCCATGACGATGCATGGCTTTGCTACAACTGTATCCGCTACATTAACCATGATGGTGCTGCACACACGCGCTGTGAGCCGAGGCGCAAGCGAACCTTGTATCGTGAGTGATCTCCCTTTTCTAAGTTATCGAAAATCATTAACGCAGGGAGTAACTGCCGCACAAAAATTAATGCAAGCGGGAGCACATGCAATCAAATTAGAAGGCGCTCGTGGCAATTTAAAACTCATCGCACATTTAGTAGAATCAGGCGTCCCTGTTATGGGCCATCTCGGTCTAACGCCACAACATTTTCACGCCTTAGGTGGTTACAAAGTCCAATGTAAAACACGACAAACAGCACAGCAATTACAAAACGATGCGCAAGCGTTAGAAGAAGCAGGTTGCTTTGCGGTTGTACTTGAATGCATACCCTGGCCCCTCGCGCAAACGATTACAGAAACGCTCAAGATAGCGACCATCGGCATTGGCGCAGGCCGCTATACCGATGGACAAGTATTAGTCATACAGGATCTATTAGGATTAAATCCAAACTTCAAACCAAAATTCGTAAAACATTTCATGCATGGCGCCGCCTTAATTCAACAAGCCATCGCAGAATATCGGCAAGCCATTGCATCTGGAACGTTTCCACACAATGAACATAGTTACTCAAATAACAACGTGGCGCCAACAACGCCAACAACTACATCCTAAAACCGTTGGCTTTGTACATACCATGGGCGCTTTGCACGCAGGGCATTTAAGTTTATGCAAACAATCACAAGAACAAAATGATTGTACCACCGTAGCTATTTTCATTAATCCTACGCAATTCAATTGCGCATCTGATCAAGCCAATTATCCACGCATGCTACAAAACGATTTGGCACTCTTACGCGAACAAAAAATTGACCATTTATTATTGTTCAACGCTGAGTCTATTTACGCTGATCACTATCAAGTCCGTGTATCAGAAACACGCTTGAGTCAAATTTTGGAAGGACGATGCCGTCCAGGACATTTCACAGGCATGCTCACCGTTGTTTTAAAATATTTAAATCTAGTACAACCCACGCACGCGTATTACGGAGAAAAAGATTATCAACAACTGCTTCTTATAAAAAAAATGGTGCGCGCACTATTTTTACCTATCAAAATCGTCGCTTGTCCCACGCAAAGAGCTCAAGACGGACTCGCATTGAGTTCACGCAATGTACGATTAAACGACGCGCAACGTAAAACAGCGGCGCAATTGCCCAAACTGTTGCGCAACGCGCGCGATTGTAAACAAGCGAGCGAAGCCCTGGCAACGCTTGGGTTTAAAATCGATTATGTCGTTGAGCGCTGGAAGCGGCGTCTTGCCGCTGTGTGGTTAGAACAGATTAGATTGATCGACAACATTTCACAGAAGGAATGCACATTTTCAGAAAAATCTATTTCAAAAAATACAAACAATATATCCCTATAAACAAACAGTCGGTAAACGCTATGCTTTTATGTCTCGATATTGGCAATACACATATTTTCGGCGGTGTCTTTACAAACGATCAGTTATTACTGCGCTTTCGTTATGCGACACAACCTTTAGGAACCGCTGATCAATTTGACATTTTTCTAACAAATATTTTGCAATTTAACCAAATTGATCGCCAAAAAATTACGGCCATAGCCACTGCTTCAGTCGTGCCGCATTACGATTACACGATCAAACACAGCTTACTGCATTATTTTAATATTCAGCCTTTCAGTATACAGCTAGGCATCAAAACGCGTTTAAATATTAAATATAAAAACCCTAATGAAGTAGGCGCTGATAAAATTGCTAATGCCATTGGTGCTGTAGAACAATATCCAGAAAAAAATCTTCTAATCATTGACATGGGAACAGCGACCACCGTATGCGCGATCACTAAAAAGCGTGATTATCTAGGCGGTGTTATTCTGCCTGGCATGGGGGTCTCCATGGAAGCTTTGACACAACGCGCTGCTAAATTACTTGCGGTTGAGCTAGAAATTCCAGTCAATTATCTTGGACGCAACACGCGCGCGAGTATACAAAGTGGCTTATTCTACGGACAACTAGGTGCTTTAAAAGAAATTATGTCTGGATTAAAACAAGAATTGTTTCCTGACGAAACTGTTTTCGTCATCGGCACAGGCGGATTTTCACAGCTGTATAAAATACATAAATTGTTCGACACTATTATGCCTGATCTAGTTTTACAGGGTTTACGTACAGCATTTGAGTACGCACAGGCAAATACAAAATAACTGAAATTTAGATGTCAAATTTTATGAGTATACCGCAATCGCCCTTGCGCTTTATTTTTTATTTTGCAAAAAAACAAAGCATTAAATTCACGATATTACTATTGGTTTCTGTGCTTTGGGCAATAAACGACGCACTGTTCCCGTATTTTTTGAAACAAATCATCAATTGTTTAGCCCATTACAAACCACAATTATCGAGTCTACTACCTACCATAGCGCAGCCATTGATGACATTAATTCTGCTTCGCATCGTACTAGAAATTTCTTTTCGTGCTCAGGGCATGATCCAAGTTTTTACTTTTCCAGTTTTGCGTGCTCAAATCCGAGAAACCGTATTTAAATACGTGCAATCACATTCTCAAAACTTTTTTGCGGAGCATTTTTCAGGCAACCTCGCTAAAAAATTAAGTAGTTTGCCCGAAAGTTGTCAAACTATTCTAGAAATTTTTTGTTTCAACTGTGTCACACCTATTTTCGGCAGCTTAATTATTATTATTACGCTTTGGTTAACGCGATCTCTATTTGCTTTTATTTTGCTAAGTTGGTTAAGCGTTCACGTCTGTTTAAGCGCTTTTTTAATACGCCGTGGCCATGCATTATGGAAAATTCATGCGCATTCTGCTTCTGTTTTAGATGGATGTATCGTCGATATTTTTACAAATATATTTACTGTACGTTTATTCTCAAGCGCAAATTATGAATTACATTATTTAAAAAAATATCAAAACGATGAATTAGATAAATCTAAGCGCGCTATGTGGCAAGTAGAAATGATACGTATCGGCTTAGGCATCAACGGTTTATCACTTATTTTTGGCATGCTATTTGCACTTATACAGGGTTATGCACGCGGCTGGGCCAGCTTGGGTGATTTTACACAAGTGACCATGCAATCTTTTTGGTTGCTCGAATGGGCTTGGTTTATGACTTACCAAATAACCGTGCTGGTGCGCGAGTTCGGAACGGTCAGCGATTCGCTTAATCTCATCAAAACACCTCATGAGATCGTGGATGCATTTGATGCGAAACCAATAAAGATCAAAAACGGATCAATTCGTTTCGACAATGTCTCTTTTGCCTATCAAAAAAATTGTACTGTATTCAATAAGCTCAGCATTACAATACCGGCCGGACAAAAAGTAGGTCTAGTTGGTTTTTCTGGATCAGGGAAATCAAGCTTTATGCATTTAATTCTGCGTTTTTACGCGATCCAATCGGGTCGTATTCTGATCGATAGTCAAGACATCAACCTGACTACGCAAGATTCCTTACGTACCCAAATAGCGATGATTCCACAAGATCCAAGTCTATTTCACCGAAGTTTACTAGAAAATATTCGCTACGGACGCTTAAATGCTAGCGATGCTGAGGTTATCCACGCTGCAAAATTAGCGCATTGTCATGAATTCATTGAGCAACTCACAGAAGGTTATCAGACGCTCGTGGGTGAACACGGCATAAAATTATCAGGCGGACAACGACAACGCATCGCGATTGCGCGTGCCATTTTGAAAAATGCACCTATTTTGATTTTAGATGAAGCGACTTCATCATTAGATTCCATAACAGAACAACTGATCCAAAAAAGTTTACTGCATTTAATGCACAATCGCACAACGCTCATCATTGCACACAGACTATCTACTCTAACAAATATAGATAGAATTTTAGTATTTGATAAAGGACGTATTATTGAAGACGGTACGCAAAAAAGTTTACTGGAACGAAATGGGCATTTCGCCATGCTGTGGCG
>JABDAQ010000023.1 GCA_013289115.1 Gammaproteobacteria bacterium | reverse complement strand
CTTTTCCGTTCATTCTACGCATTAATTCTTGAAGCAATTCACAGGCCTTGAATTTATCCGTACTATTTTTTGTGACGCCTATGATCCAATGCACACGTTGATCGACACAATGGGCTAATACAATCACGCCTGTTTTAAGTTGTCGTTTTAGTTGATCTAATAAACTCAAGATACAAGATTCTGCAACATCCTGTAATAAGGCCGTTATGAGCGAGATATTTTGAATTGAAACAGCCTGCGGCAATAATTCAGCAGATAATTTATCGACTAATTGTCGTTGTAAAATTTTATTTTGTGTTTCTAATTGCGCTATCGTTGCACTGCATTTTTTTATTTTCTCAATCAGATGTTTAGGCGTAGTCTGTAATAGATCTGCGCTTTCTTCGATACGTTGTTCTAACTCCGAAATCCAGTGTAACGCGTATTCGCCCGTCACCGCTTCAATGCGACGAATGTTTGCTGCTACAGCGGTTTCTTGAGTGATCTTAAATAAACCGATGTCGCCCGTGCGTGTAGCATGCGTACCGCCGCACAATTCTTGAGAAATATCACCGATCGTAAGAACACGCACCGGATCGCTGTATTTTTCACCAAATACGGCTAGAGCGCCCCGTTGTTTTGCCTCTGTCAAAGACATAATCGAGGTCGTAACGCGCAAATTAGCGCAAATCTGCTGGTTGATCCACTGCTCAATTGTTCTGCATTGATCGTGTGTCAGGGCTTTAGCAGAAGAAAAATCAAAACGTAAACGCTCAGCGGTCACTAACGATCCTTTTTGTATCGCTCGTTCTCCTACGATTCGATGCAAAGCAGCATGCAGTAAATGCGTGGCCGTATGATTGCATGCAATTGCAATACGTCTTTTTTGATCCACGAATGCTTCAACTTGCATGCCGATCGTAAAAGAGCCGCTCCGAATCTGACCTTTATGAAAATAATAATCGCCCTGTTTTTGTGTATCTTGTACAAAAAATTCTGTATCTTCATGGCGCAACCAACCTTGATCGCTTACTTGTCCTCCTGCTTCTGCGTAGAAGGGACTGTGATCTAAAACGATCATGCCTTGTTCACCCTGTATTAATCGATCGACTTTTTTATCGTCTTGTATTAACGCAATTACATTTGCTGTCTGTACTAAACGTTCATAGCCGGTGAATCGCGTACATGATTCGGTGCTGAGTTTATGCATCGCCTCGCCAATAAAATGGCTGCCTGCTTTAGATTGTTGGCGCTGCACTTCCATTTTGGCTTCAAATCCTGGCAAATCCAAACGCAAACCTTTTTCGCGCGCCATATCCGCCGTCAGATCGACAGGAAAACCATAGGTATCGTATAAGTAAAAAATAATCTCGCCTGGAATGACTGTATCTTTTAAATTTTCTAGGCTGCGGTTAAATAGATGTAATCCTTGTTGGAGTGTGCCTGAAAATTGTTCTTCTTCTTGGCGTATTACCTGTTGAATCCATGCTTGCATGGAATGTAAATACGGATAAGCGTGGCGCATGATCGCAATGGTAGGCGGCACTAACTGATAGAAAAAAGGCAAAGACAATCCAAGTTGATAACCGCTTCGCAGCGCGCGTCGTAGAATGCGTCGTACTACGTAACCACGGCCTTCATTACTGGGCAAGACACCGTCGGCGATTAAAAAAGTACAAGCACGAATATGATCCGCTAGTATTTTTAAGCGAGGATTGCTTTGACTAGAACAACCTGCTAAATCAGATGCAGCTTGTAATAACGGTTGAAATAAATCTGTACCGTAATTGGAGTGTACGCCTTGCATAACCGCTGAGATTCGTTCTAATCCCATGCCTGTGTCAATAGCCGGTTTGGGTAATGGAAGTAGTTCGCCTTGCTGCGTGCGTTGATACTGCATGAAAACTAAATTCCATAATTCAATGTATCGATCGCCCTCTACACCTAATCCGGGTGGATCGCCTGAATAATGAGGACCCCAATCATAAAATAATTCAGAACAAGGTCCGCAGGGCCCTGTCTCGCCCACAAGCCAAAAATTATCCTTAAATCCACAATATGAAAAACGCTGCGGATCAACACCCACTTCATCTAACCAAATTTTGGCAGCTTCAGTATCTTTTTTATAAACCGTAACCCATAGACGATCTTTAGGAATTTTTAAATGTTGCGTTAAAAATTCCCACGCATAATGAATCGCTTCACGCTTAAAATAATCAGCCCAACTAAAATTGCCCATCATCTCAAAAAAAGTATGATGCCGTTCGGTATATCCTACGTTTTCTAAATCATTATGTTTTCCGCCTGCACGCAGACAACGTTGTATACTGACAGCACGTGAATGCGGTGCTTTATGTTTATCTAAAAAATACTCTTTAAGCGGTGCCATGCCTGCATTAATGAATAGCAAACTTGAATCCTTTTCTGGTACTAGAGAACTTGAGCTTAAATGATGATGTCCTTTTTCTAAAAAATAGTCCTGGAAAATCTGGCGAAGCGCATCGCCGTATATATAATCAGACATGGTTGTTTCATTTGCGTTCAAAACACTATGATGCCTTTTAAGTTAGGCTGAGTAAAGATCGAAGTCTGTGATATAATCTTAGGATTTTAACGACAGTACCTATGTCTGCTAGTCCTATCGAATCACTTCATCTGAATAATCTATCTTCTCACTACGATTCTTCCAATATTAAAGTACTCAAAGGCTTGGAAGCTGTGCGCAAACGCCCTGGTATGTATATTGGAAATACAGATGATGGATCAGGTTTGCACCATATGGTCTTTGAGATCGTTGACAATTCTATCGATGAATCTTTAGCAAATTATTGCACAGAAATTACAATCACCTTGCATGCGGATAACTCTGCCAGCGTTCGCGATAATGGTCGCGGTATTCCTGTGGATTTACATCCTGAAGAAGGTCGCTCAGCAGCTGAAGTCATCATGACCGTGTTACACGCTGGCGGAAAATTTGATAACGACTCCTATAAACTTTCAGGTGGCTTGCATGGCGTAGGTGTTTCTGTCGTTAATGCTTTATCTAAAAAATTAGTATTAATCATTCGACGTGATGGACATGTTTATGAACAAAGTTATGAATACGGTGCTCCCCTTGCTCCGTTAGCGGAAACAGGAACGACGACAAGTCGCGGAACTGAAATTCGTTTTTATCCAGATACGAGTATTTTCCAAGAAAATAATGAGTTTCAGTATGAGCAATTATTGAAACGTCTTCGCGAATTGGCTTTTCTAAATCCAGGTGTGACGATTTATCTACATGATGAACGCGCTTCTGATAAAGAAATTTGCCTCAATTATACTGGAGGTATTCGCGCCTTTGTCAGTTATCTCAATAAAGCGCGATCACCCATTCACAAAGACTTATTTTATTTTGAAACTGAGCGTGATCATTGCATCATCGAAGTGGCTGCACAATGGACTGAAAGTTTTCAAACTAGCATTTTATGTTTTACTAATAATATTCCGCAACGCGATGGCGGCACACATCTCACTGGATTTTCAGCCGCTCTAACACGTGTCTTGAATACCTATATAGAAAAGGAAGGATTTGCTAAAAAATTTAAGATCGATACAACCGGAGAAGATGTTCGTGAAGGATTGGTAGCGATTTTATCCGTTAAAGTTCCCGATCCAAAGTTTTCATCACAAACAAAAGACCGATTAGTCTCATCTGAGTTAAAAGCAATTACTGAATCGACGACTGCAGAGTATTTAGAAGCATTTCTATTAGAAAATCCTGCGCATGCCAAAGCGATTGTAATGAAAATAATTGATGCAGCGCGCGCACGACAAGCAGCGCGCAAAGCCAAGGAAATGACGCGACGAAAAACAGCTTTAGACATTGCAGATTTGCCTGGTAAATTAGCGGATTGCCAAGAAACTGATCCTGCTTTATGTGAATTGTTTTTGGTCGAAGGTGATTCCGCAGGGGGTTCAGCAAAACAGGCACGTAATCGACGGTATCAAGCGATTCTTCCTTTACGCGGAAAGATTTTAAATGTAGAAAAAGCACGTTTTGATAAAATGTTGGCTTCCGAGGAAATAGGCACTTTAATCACTGCGCTTGGTTGTGGTATCGGTCTTGATGACTATAAGCCGGATAAAACACGTTATCATCGCATCATCATCATGACCGATGCGGATGTCGACGGCGCCCATATTCGCACCTTACTTCTGACATTTTTTTATCGACAAATGCCTGAATTAATAGAACGCGGTTATATTTATATCGCGCAACCGCCTTTGTATAAGATCACTAAAGGAAAACAAGAGCGTTATTTAAAAGATGATCTGGCATTTGAACAGTATTTAGCACAGATTGCGTTAGAGAATGCGATACTTTGTCCTGATCCAAACAGTCCAGGCATCCAAGGGTTACCCTTAGAAACTTTGATGGCAAATTATCGCAGTGTACGCAAATTTCTACAGTATTGGTCGCGACGTTATTCCTCTGAGTTATTTAATTCCTTACTCAATATAGCGCCACTGCATCCAGAACAAGTACGTGATTACACACAAATGCAAAGCTATTGCCAACAATGGCAGGCTTCTTTACAAGCTAACCAGCCATTATTACGCTATCGGATTGACTATTATGAACACCCCGAGCGCGCTATTGCGTTGCCTATCATTTCTGTAATTGCACAAGGTATCGAGCAAGCGTATAAAATTCCGTATGAATTTTTCACGAGTGACGCTTATCGTGAACTTACGCGTTTACAAGAACAAGTACATGACTTATTCACACTGGAGGCTTATGTACAACGCGCTGACAAACGTTTTGCAGTAAAAAATCTAACACAGGCCTGGGATTGGTTATTGTCTGAAGCAAAACGAGGTCATGCTATTCAACGCTATAAAGGGCTGGGTGAAATGGATCCTGAACAATTATGGGAAACCACCATGGATCCAAATGTACGCCGTCTATTACGCGTGACTGTTCCTGACAATGTCGCGGCAGATTATATGTGTACAACGCTTATGGGCGATCAAGTTGAGCCACGTCGTCAATTCATTGAACAAAATGCGTTAGAAGGCAATATCGATGTTTAATCCCCTTATATCAGCGGGCACTTTTCTTATTCAATTTATTTTTGAAACGTATATTTTAATCTTGATGCTGCGTATTGTTTTGCAATGGGTTAATACGAATCCACAAAACCCTTTGTTTATGTTTATAGCACGATTAACGGATCCCCTACTGCAACCTATGTGTCGTTTATTACCTGCGTTACACGGATTTGATATTTCTGCAACCATTGTTTTACTCGTCTTAGAAGTTCTGAAATTATATTTTTTAATAGGATTAGAAAATAGTTTGACTGTATCGCCGCATTTATCAGGTTTAGTTGTATTAGCCTTTGCGCAATTGTTGAATCAGCTCATTAACATTTTTTTCTATACGATCTTTGGTTTAGCTATTTTAAGTTGGATCATGCCTTTAGCGCATGGGCCTATTGTAGAAATATTGGTACGTATTACTGAACCTTTATTACGGCCGGTACGCAATTGTTTGCCTAGCATTGCGGGACTGGATTTATCACCGGTTGTCGTTCTTGTCGTTTTAAAATTGATCAATATTGCTTTGGTTGGATCTCTGCTGCAAATTGGCAGTGGCTTGCTGGTTTAATAATGAACGTGCTTTATCCTGCAATTTTTGAAGAAAATCAGGCGAAAAAACGTTACGCGGATGTGCAAAACTGATACGCTTTCCATTTTTCTAGCGTGCTGTGAATTTATTTCTAAACTATACGCCTTGCTTATTGAAACAGCTAAAAGTGCGAGCAAAAAAACATTAAATGTTTTGAGCATGGCACCCGCGCTGCATGGCTAATTCAATTAAATAGGTTAATAAGGAGGAATAAGAACGGCCAGAGGCTTCCCATAATTTAGGATACATACTGATTTTTGTGAATCCTGGAATAGTATTTATCTCATTAAAAAAAATATTATTTTCATTCTCTTTATCTAAGAAAAAATCAACACGTGCCATACCCGCACAACCGAGTAAACTAAATAGTTCACCCGCTAACTGGCGTATTCGTTCCTGTATCTGTGCTTGTAAAGGCGCAGGAATAATTAAGCGTGCACCTTGTTCATCTAAGTATTTAGCCTCATACGAATAAAATTCATGATTAGGAATAATTTCTCCCGCGATGCTAACGAACGCTTGCTCTAAAGGATTTAAATTACCTAAAACAGCGACTTCAATTTCACGTGCCGCAATTGCTCGTTCGATCAAGACCTTCTGATCGTACTGAAAAGCCATTATTAAAGAGCGCTCTAATTCCTCTTCACGGATCACTTTGCTAACTCCTAAGCTTGAACCTGCATTGGCAGGTTTAATAAACACCGGAAGATTAAATTTATGTAAAATCTTTTGAATGCAAACGGTAGATTGATTGTAAAATTGCGCAGCATACAAAGTAAGAAACGGCACAATAGGTATATTAACCGTCATAGCCAGACGTTTGGTTAATTCTTTGTCCATCGCTAAAGCAGAGGCTAAAACACCTGAACCCACATAGGGCAACCTGAGCGTATCGAATAAACCTTGGATACGACCATCTTCTCCAAAGAAACCATGGATCATGGGAAAAATAACATCGCACAAAGAACCAAAGGATTTTAACAAAGGATCAGGTCCGGAAAATACTTCTGCATTGCCCATACGTATAGAAATAGAACCCCGCGCAGGAATATCCTTAGAGTGATTTAGATACCACTGTCCATCTTTATCAATGCCGATCGGAATAATATCAAACCGTGACTGATCTAAATTATGAATCAACTCTGAGGTTGATAGTAAAGAAATATCATGCTCAGGAGAAACACCTCCATACAATACAGCAACACGAAGCTTTTTAGTCACCTGTATAATTCCTAACGAACAATAGGGAAATTAAAGTAAGTATTAGGATAAAGCTCGTGTCTCAATGTAAAATGCCACCATTCTTTGTCGTAAGGGATGAAACCAAAACGTTGCATCGCATGCGATAGAAAAATACGATTCTGACGCGCTGTCTTAGCAATAAGATGACTCGAAGGCCAAGAACGTGGATCCATGCAATCAAATCCGGTTCCCATATCAATACTATTGTCGCGAAAACGTTGGCCATAATCCGCATAACACGCAACCAAAACATCATTAGGATGATATTTTGGTTGTGAAGCAATTGGGATTTTAACAAGCGTTAGATCGACAGTACTACCACGGCTGTGCCCAGATCGCGCTGCAACATAGCTTAAACGAAAAAAATCTTTTTTGTTTACCTCAGGATAAAATTCTCGTTTCATTTTTTCGTCTGTTGGATCACGACTCCAGGCTATAAATGCATCCACAGTGCGTTGCGGACGATAACAATCATACATTTTTAGAGTATAACCAAAATGCTTCACGTACGATTGAACACCTGCCAATGCATAAGCTGTTGGATAGGTTACTATACACTCATAATTTTTATATCCTGGCAAAGGCTTGCCTACAAAATTATGGTAACCCGCATAGCGCAGTTCTTGTAAGATACTCGGATCAATAGAGCGCAAATATACGAAATTCTTAGGCAACGCATAGACTTCCGAACCTATTAGAAATAATCCGAATAATAAAATTGCATAAATACTATTTTTAAATCGTAACATAGCGATACTTTTCTGAGGAGTATATTGATTACATCACTTTAACATATACAGCTGTGTATTAAAACTTTGAAAATAAATTTCTATTTTTATTATAAAAATAACAGTACAATTGCTGATTTCATTTTTTCTAAAAGTAAAAGGAGCCTATTATGGCCAGAGGCGTTAATGTCGTTATTTTAATTGGCAATCTAGGTGCAGATCCCGAAATGCGATTCACACCGAGTACGACTGCAATTGCTAATCTACGATTAGCAACCAGTGAATCTTGGCGCGATAAGAGTACGGGTGAACAACGCGAACGTACTGAATGGCATAAGGTTGTTTTATATAATCGTTTGGCTGAGATTGCAGGTGAATATTTACGTAAAGGTTCGAAGATATATCTGCGAGGACGTTTACAAACGCGCAAATGGCAAGATACAGCCGGGCAATCTCATACAACAACTGAAATAGTAGGAGATGATTTGCAAATGTTAGATGCGCGAGGCACCGCTACAAGCACTATGGAAACACCGCATGCTATAGAGACAGCGACTACTGAAGAAGAAAGGAGTGTCAAAGAATTTGGACTCGAGAATCATGAAGTCTTTGGCGACGACGTACCCTTTTAATATTCAAAATAATAAAATCTTATTTATTAATATAAAGAGTTGACATGCCTAAAGAAAAAAAAGAAATACTGCTAAAGAAAAAGTGTCTGTTTTTCTATTTGCATCTTGATTGTGATGGATGTGTTCGTTTGATAACATTACAAGACGAGGAAGCTACTAAAAATTCAGAATTTATTAAGTTTTTTAAAGGCAAGTTATACGAGGAAATTTTAAAGAGTAATAGTTCGCATTGTGTGGTTGTTATCACCAATTACTCAAGCAGAACCCGTCTGAAATTTGATTCTAGAAATACCCGTTATTTTTCCCCTGAAGAATTATGGTTACCTTGTAGCTTATTAAAATTGCTAACCTACTTAACAAACTCACTGGCATCTTCTGTTCAAGAACGACTTGCAAACGAAGGCAGGGAAGTATCTATTACCGTTTGTTTAAGCGGTTCTCAAC
Organism: Gammaproteobacteria bacterium; assembly: GCA_013289115.1. Lineage (GTDB taxonomy): Bacteria > Pseudomonadota > Gammaproteobacteria > Diplorickettsiales > Diplorickettsiaceae > JABDAQ01. The sequence goes on along the minus strand of JABDAQ010000023.1, from coordinate 7,967 downwards.
TCAGTGATTTACCGCTATCAGTCACTGAAAATCAAACATTTGACGAAGAAAAATTTCTTAAAGATGCCTACGGTAAATCGGGCACCCATCTCTGTTCTATCATTAAAAATATTTATTCAGAAACACCCTCAGAGTACCTAAAAGACGAACTTGGTCCTCTGGAGAGATTACCCTATGGCTCTGATTCATTTGTTTATATCGACCAAAATGATATAAATCCAACAAATGATCTGAGTAATTTTTTGCCTAATTTCTTATTTCCAAAAATGTTTCCTGGCTATGTTTTTTATAATGAAAATAAGTTTTACGTAATTAGACCTGATGAATCAATCTTACAAACAGAAAAAGAAATGCTAGAAAATTCTCAAATTCATGACAAGAAGAAATTTTCAATAGCGCTTTTTCAAATCTTATATCAACATTTGACCCAAATATTTATAGAAGAAAACTCAGAACAATCAATCGATTGTGAAACTGTTTCTTTCTTTATAGATGATCGTGATTCGATACGAAGAAATTTAAAAGATTTTTTTTCAAACAAAACTATTCAACTAAATTTGCCGATTGGGAATTATTATATAGTTGACTATAGAGCCAGTTTCAGCAATAAAAAAGAAGAAGAACCAACGATCTTTGAAGAATTTTTCATTTTAGAAAGAAATTCTTTTAGTGTTCAATGTATTGTAACTGCTATTCAACAGCTATTAGAGGCAGCCAAAGCAAATAAAATTGAAGGAGATGATGATTTCCCGTCAATTAGTACTGACAAAGCAATTCAATTAATAAACAATACAGTAAATAATAAAGTATCTGCCCAAGTCGTTCAGTGCGTTGATAATATACCGCAACCAATAGAAACTCAAGAAACTCAGCAAAACGATGACGATAATGAACTTACTCAGTTGCTAGAAAATAATAATAAGCAATCTTTTTTCGAATGGTTCTGCCCCTGTTTTTGTAAAAAAGGAAAAGAAGATGACGATTTGAGACACAATACTTCTAACATAGGCGTTCAATAAAAATAAATTACAAGATTTTTTTTTCAGAAATTTGTTGACGCACAATTGGAAATGATAAATTTTTCTTTACTTTAGACATAATGAAAAAACATAAAAAGCTTAGTACGAAATTTACCAAACTAATCCAAGCCGCTGTATTTCTTGCTAAATTTTGGCTTGCAAACCAAAAAAACAGAGACAGCATAGCGAACATCCAAGCTGTGATCAACGTACTTAAAGTAATAAGAACGAGTGTTATTAAAACAAATAAACTTCTTCGTGCGATGCGTGCTTCTAATCCTGCTAATACGACAATCCCTCGTACCCACTTTGCATAAAGCGCTATCAAAGCGGTCAGTAAAGAGGAAATGTATCTGGTTTGCTTCGCTTCCATGCTCGCCTTATTACTTTATTAACAGCAATTACCGTCTTATAAATAAAAAACGTGATAAAACAGCGCCTGCTAATGCAGCGAACCCTATGCTCTTTAAAGGATTAGATTTTGTATAACCGATGACATCCGCTTCCAAATCATTGTAACGTTCTGACACAACGGTTTTTAAATTTTCTTCAATTTCTTTCATTTTATTCTTCAAATTATTTAAATCAAATTCTGGTAAGTTACCTTGACGTAAACGTCTTGACGATTTTTTTTGACGCATAGTAATGCTCCCGATGTTTAAAGAATATATTCATATTAGCAGTAATTTTAATTTTATCTGATCGCCCATCTGAATCTAACAAACCCTACTATTCGATACTTTTTGCCTATAATCGATTTATTAAAATCCAAAAATATTTTAGGAGATTAGGAGTAATATTATGGTTAGATCTAAATTAGCGTGCATTTTAGGGTTAGTAAGTTGTACGTTATTAGGCGGAAGCCAGTTGGTTTACGCTGATACAACAACAAATCCATTGAAAAGTTTCGCTGAAAAATTAAGTGGTAGTCACGAAAAAATAAGTAAAGAAGATACACAAATCACAAATAAAATTAAAGAAGAATTATCCAGAGATTTATCGCTGAAAGCACTTGTTTCAACGATTGATATTAAAACTTCTGAAGGTAAGGTAACTCTCAAAGGAATCGTCGGCAACAATGAAGAAAAAGAAAAAATAATTGACATTGTTAAAAAAGTAAGTGGTGTCACGGAAGTTGCTGATGAATTATCTGTTCCAGTAAATAAAGACGTCAGTCTTAAATCTTCTTCCTAAACGAAGATAATACGTTTCGCCTCGCACACTGTTTTAGCCAAAGAAATTAATCTATGTTAGGCTAGTTTCTTTGGTATAAAGCAGATCTCTAGCATTCCAATTTTTACAAACACAATCAATACTATGAATGTTCTCTTTAATGTTTTGTATGTTGTTATTGCCCTGCTTGTATTGTGCACAACCACGATCATTTATTTTGTCCTACGCCAGAGAGATCAATATACACGTATGGATGCGCGTTGGTCTGATCTAACTCATTTACTAACCGCACTCAACAATGCGCGTGTCATTGATCAGCAACATGCTTCAGAATTAAAAGAATCGCTTATACGTGAATTAGCAGAAACTAGGCATCATCTCGATCAGTATCAATTTGATAGTTTAAAAATGCTGCAAGATAGCTTACAGCAAGGATTACATCGTGTGAACGAGCGTCTCAATCAAGTAATAGAACATACACAACGCACCTTATACGGTTTAACTCAAACTGTTGAAGGTCGTTTAGCAGACGGTTTTGCGAAAACTACGGCGACATTCACAGATATCCACAAACGTCTTGCCTTAATTGATGAAGCGCAAAAACGGATGGCTGAACTTTCTAAACAAATGCTAACGCTACAACAGATTTTAGGTGATAAACGATTGCGAGGTGTATTAGGTGAAACTCAATTAAGTGCTTTGATCCAAAATGTTTTACCCAGCACACATTTTAATTTACAACATACCTTAAGTAACGGTAAGCGCGTCGACTGCATCTTGTTTTTGCCAAAACCTACCGGACATATCGCAATCGATGCTAAATTTCCTTTGGAGAGCTTCAAACAATTAATGGATGATACGCTTTCTGAAACAGATAAACGTAAGTTTGAACAACGATTTCGTCATGATGTACTCGAACATATTCAAGCGGTCGCTAGTAAATATATTGTACCCGGAGAAACTTCTGACGGAGCGATTTTATTTATTCCCGCTGAATCTATCTTTGCAGAAATACACGCACGTTATCCAGATCTCATAGAACAAGCACATACCAAACATGTATGGCTGGCTTCTCCAACCACGATGATGGCGATCCTGAATACAGCACGGGCCGTATTAAAAGATGCGGCAACACGTGAACAAATTCATCTTATACAAAGACATTTACGTACACTCTCTGTAGATTTTTTTAGATTTCAACAGCGTATGGACAATCTAACACGGCATATTCATCAAGCGCACACAGATCTGCAAGAAGTTAAAATTTCTTCTGATAAAATCGTCCATCGCTTTGAGAAAATTGAAAAAGTTGATTTAGCTACAGAACATGAACAAGAAACAGCTTAGTCACGAATTTTAACAATTAATACATCGCAAGGCGTGTAATGCATAATTGCAGTGGCTGTAGAACCAAATAAACGCGTTAAGCCATGGCGCCCATGACTTCCTACTACGATTAAATCACAGTTTATTTTTTCAGCCTTACCAAGAATAACTGTTTTGGGAGAGCCAATTTGCACTTCCTGGTCCAAAGAGATTACACCCCATTTTTGTGTTAATTCTTCCAATTGTTTTTTAGCTTCTACAACCAATTCATGTTCTAAATCAACTACAGCTGGATAAGCTTGTGCAACACCATAGGCATTAATATGCTCTACTGCATGAATCACGGTAAGTTTTGCCTGCGTTTGCTTCACAAGCGCTACAGCACGCTGCGCGACGATTTCATCACAAGCAGGATGCAAATCAATTGCTAGCAAAATATTTTTATAGATACTCATGGCTATATTCACCTTTAATAAAAAATAAACAAAAATCTTACACTTTGAATTTTAACGCAGCTGGGTGTCGTGTATCAAACGCAATACATCATTACTGATCACTTGAATAAAAAAGACTCCCAATACTGCAGCCGCTATTCTAAATACTAAAATTTGCATTCTTATGGATACAGGACGTTTAAAAATCCATTCATATAGTACATAAAAAATCTGGCTGCCATCTAAGCCAGGAATCGGTAATAAATTAATAACGCCCACGCTAATACTTAATAAAGCTAAAAAGCTAATAAATGTGATCCAGCCTTGATGGATAGATGAAGAAAGTGTACTCAATATACCAATTGGACCACTGAGTCCATGCCAAGACAACGCACCACTCAATAATTGATACAACAACCTTCCATGAAATTGAATAAAAAACAGCAGTTGTTCCAGCGCGTGATAAGCAGCACTAAAAAAAGAGTAACGTATCAGCTTTATCTCAGAAAAATCTTTTTTTAATAAACGGCCGTGAAATTGATGAGGAATAATACCTAAACTAAGTAATGGATTAGGCTGCAATGGATCCAATTTCCATTGATCTAAAGACAATCGTATTGTTTTTATTTCTTGTGAAGGGGGTCTAACGAAATTCAAGTTTACAAATGATGCATGACCATAGAGCATCAATAAACGAAAATTAATACGCATCCAAGTCGCGCTTTCATCCTTGTTAATGCGCATGATACGATCTCCTGTTTTTAAACCCGATTGCGCAGCAATTGAATTAGGCAGCACTGATCCAATGATCGGCTGCACCGTAATAAACCCTGTAGAAAATACGAGCCAATAAGCAAGCCAAGCAAATAAAAAATTAGCACAAGGCCCAGCCAATAATACCAGACAGCGTTGATAATACGGTTTACTATCTAAAGCTAAGTTTCGTTCATGCGGCGCTAAAGATCGTGTGCGACTATCCATTAATGTGACATAGCCACCCAAAGGAACTGCTGATAAAACATACTCTGTTCCTTGTGCATCAATACGCTGCCATAAAACACGACCAAAGCCTATCGAAACACGCTCCACCCTGATTTTAAAATACTTTGCTACAAGAAAATGACCTAATTCATGAAAACCAACAATAGCTAAGATCATTCCAGAAAGACCTAGCACAAATGCAGTAACGCTTAGGAAATCGCTTAAATTCACAAACACGGATAAGGTAAGTAAATCGGGGCGACTGGATTTGAACCAGCGACCACCTGCACCCCATGCAGGTACGCTACCAGGCTGCGCCACGCCCCGAATAATAAGCAGGCAGTATAATGCGCGACTCTATCGCTAGCAAGAAATCTCACTGATCTTTTGTTCTTCATCCTGTTCTTTTTGAACTGACTGTAAACGACGCCGTAAGCATTTATTATTTATCTTTAGTTTTATATAGGTGAGAAAATTTATTATGAAAACAAATAAAGCCCCGCTAATAAAACTCACTATCAGAGCAATTGAAAGTGGCATACGATAACTGCCGACATAATAACGAATCATAATTGTTTCTGTATTTAAAACAGCAAAGCAAAATCCTAATAGGACAATCGCTAAAAGAATCAAACAGCTAAAAATACGCATACCGTCCACGAAAAATACATAAAAAAACTGAAACATCCCTGTATCAGTTACTTGCAGAAAAATTATTTAATTTAAATTTTCTTCTTGTTCTTGCAACTCTAAACTTAAAAAGCGTGCTTTTCGATCCAAACCTAAAACGCGGACCTGTAACACATCGCCCACTTGATAGAGCTGTGTTGTACTATTATCTGCCTCAGAAGATAATTTTAAATAACCTTCTATCCCATCACCTAAAGCTAACTTGATAACCCTATTATCAATTTCTAAAACAGTACCAGGAACAAAGTTACCTTTATGTTGTTCTAAAAACAAGGTTTGTGGATCGCCTTCTAACTGTTTTATACCTAAAGAAACGCGCTCACGTTCGGAGTCAATCGATAAAATAACAGTCTCGATATCATCACCTTTCTTATACTGACGCACTGCCTCTTCTCCCGATATTGTCCAAGAAATATCAGATAGATGAACAAGGCCATCAATGCCTCCTTCTAAACCAACAAAGATACCAAAATCAGTGATTGATTTTATTTTTCCAATAATACGCTCGCCCTTGACGTGTTGACTAGAAAATATTCCCCATGGATTAGGTTGACATTGTTTCATACCTAAAGAAATACGTCGTCGTTCCATATCAATATCCAACACAATCACCTCAATTTCCATGCCAACTTGCACTAACTTGCCAGGATTAACATTTTTATTTGTCCAATCCATCTCAGACACATGCACCAAGCCTTCTACACCATCCTCTAATTCCACAAAACAACCATAATCCATTATATTCGTAACTTGACCCACTAAACGCGTGTTCACAGGGTAGCGTTTTACTAAATCAATCCAAGGATCACCTGCCAGTTGTTTTAAACCAAGAGAAATACGGCCGCGCTCGCGATCAATACGCAAGATCATGACGTTAATCTCATTACCGAGCGCTAATTCCTTACACTCACTCGGATGCTTGATACGCTTCCAAGCAATATCCGTCATATGCAATAAGCCATCAACACCCCCTAAATCGATAAAGGCGCCATAATCAGCCAAATTCTTAACAATACCAAGAACAACCTGACCCTCTTTTAACTTATTTAAAGCCGATTCACGATCCGCCTGACCTTCTAACTCCAATACAGCACGCCGAGACAACACGATGTTATTGCGTTTTGGATCGAGTTTAACAACCTTAAATTCAAATTCTTTGCCTTCTAAGAAATTTGTATCACGTACCGGACGCACATCTACTAAAGATCCAGGTAAAAATCCACGCACAGCACCTAAATCAACCGTAAAGCCCCCTTTCACTCTACCACTGACCAAACCAGTTACATTCGTATTTTCTTCATGCGCCTTTTGTAGAAAGCCCCAAGCTTCAGCACGTTTTGCTTTCTCGCGTGATAAATGCGTTTCACCTAACCCATTTTCAATTGATTCGAGTACTACAGTAACTTCATCCCCTGGAAGCACTTCCAAATCACCGTGTTCATTATAAAATTGCTCGATAGGAATCAAACTCTCCGACTTCAACCCAGCACTCACCATGACATAACTTTTGTCAATACGAATTACGGTACCTTGTATCAAACTACCTGGATGAAGATGTTTATAATGAAATGATTCATCTAATAATTGCTTAAAACTTTCTGCCATGTTATTGAAATTAATTTGATTAAATACGCATAATACGCATTATGTAAATATTCCCTGACTTTAGCATTGCTTATCTAAAATCAAGCCCCATCGCCCACCCTATACAGTAGGCTTCAACGCAGTTTTTATAAATGCCACAACTTCTGCAACAGACTGATGCGTTGTATCAATTACGAGAGCGCCTTCAGCGATTTGCAAGGGCGCCGCTGAGCGCTTCTGATCACGATCGTCGCGTGCTATCAAAGCACTGCGTAAACTGTCAAGGCTAGCATGTATACCTAACGCCTTCAACTGTAAATATCGACGTCGTGCGCGCTCTTCGTACTGAGCGTGTAAAAAAATTTTCAATTGTGCATCTGGAAACACTACGGTGCCCATATCTCGCCCATCTGCCACTAAACCCGGCGCTTGTCTAAACGCATGCTGGCAAGGTAACAACGCCTGACGCAATTGTGGATTAGACGCCAAATGACTGGCAACAGAAGCGCAAGTCTGTGTTCGAATCTGCGCGGTGATATCCTGATTTTTCCAAATGACTTGTTGCTCTGTGAAGCAAAAAAATTGCCAAGAATGCGCGATAAAATCAATAAGCTGGTTTGAATCAACGCTACAAACAACTTGTTGCGCTGCAAAAGCCAACGCACGATAAAGTGCGCCACTATCTAAAAAATGCCAAACCAGTTCCTTTGCCAATACTAAACCAACACTGCCCTTTCCAGAACCACTGCAGCCATCGATC
>JABDAQ010000022.1 GCA_013289115.1 Gammaproteobacteria bacterium | reverse complement strand
TAATTTTACGTGTATGCATCTCGATAAAGTGCTAATAAACCTTCGGTAGAACTATCATAAACACACCTTGGTTTATCTTCTTTTAAATGCGCAAATAATTCTTGATTTAATTGCTTGCCGTATTCAACGCCCCATTGATCAAAAGGATCAATGCTCCAAATAACACTTTCTACAAATGTTTTGTGTTCGTACAAAGCTAAAAGTGCGCCCAACGTGCTCGGCGTTATATCGGTTAAAGCAAGCGTTGTACTTGGACGGTTGCCTGCTAGAGTTTGATACGAATATTGGCCCTTATATCCGTCCATCAGCGCTTTACTTTGGCTGAGTACGTTCGCCAGCACGTAGGGTTGCTGCGTGTTTAAGTGATTTTTGAAAGAAACGAGGAAATCGATTGGTAATAATTCGCTGCCTTGATGAAGTAATTGATAAAAAGAATGCTGTGCATTAAATCCAAGCTCGCCAAATATGACAGGGCAGGTTGAATAATTAATTTTTTGACCCTCGTTTTGTATAGACTTTCCATTACTTTCCATTAAAAGTTGTTGTAAATAAGCAGGAAGATATTTGAGTCGTGCATCATACGGCAGAATAGCATGGGCATGGGTATGAAAAAAATTCCGATACCAAATAGTCAATAAAGCTAAAATAACTGGCATATTTTTTATGAAAGGCGTAGCACGGAAATGCTGATCCATTGCGCGTGCTCCTGCTAATAATTCAAGAAAACCTTCCATGCCGATTAAAAAAGCGAGGCTTAAACCCATCGCTGACCATAAGGAATAACGTCCTCCTATCCAAGCGGTTAGCGTGAAAATATTTTCTGCAGGAATCCCGAACGCTTCTGCTTTATCGGGGTAGTGCGTGATAGCAAGACAATGATCGGCTATTGATAATCCACGTTGTTTTAATCTATGAATCACAATTTCAGCATTTTTGCGCGTTTCTAGTGTTGTTAATGATTTTGATGCAAGGATGAATAAACAGGTTTTTGGATCGATGTTTTGAACCAAGTGTGTGAGATAAATTTCATCGTCATACGAAATAAATTTGATTTTTATTGGGTTTGCTGCATTTTGAGCGAGCGCCTGCACAGCCATTTTAGGTCCAAGGTAGGATCCGCCGATACCAAGATGCACGATCTGTTTTAGTTGTTTTTGTCTTTTGTGTATACAGTCGGTCATTTTACGTAGATTAGCGCGTATATCTGGCATGATGTTTTTACCCTCGATGAACAAAGCGCTTAAATCTGGATCGCGTAAAGCGGTGTGTAAAGCGGGTAGCTGTTGTGTAGTGTTCACTTTAGATCCTGTGAATAGTGCTTCAATAGCCTGATTAAGTTGCGCTTGCTGCGCTAATTGGATTAATAATTCTAAGGTATGGTCTGTGATTAAGTTTTTTGAATAATCTAAAATGAGTCCTGCATGCCTGTGTGAAAATTTTTCAAAACGTTTCGGATCAGCTTGAAATAAATGCGATAAATGACAGGATTGCATCTCTTTTTGATGCGCCTGCAAGCGTTGCCATTGGGGTGATTCAGTTAATAGGCTCATGCTGCGTTTTTCGATTAGAAAGTTGTGCTATTAATGCAGTTTTTGTATTCGCATCGGCTGTAATAAAATGGGTCCACCATTGCGCGCTTTGTACACAGTTCGAATCGATTTCCGCACGTAATAATAGAAAATCATAGGCGGCACGGAAACGAGGATGTTGCATTAAATACGAAATATCGTCTGGACGAATACGGATAAATTTAGTTTGTAGCATCCATAATTCTTGTATGCCTAAGGTATAGCGTTTTGGTAAAATGATGCGATTTTGTTGCTGACGCAACAGTGTGCGTATTGCTTCACTGTAGGTAATCGTGCGGCGTGGACGAGTCACCATTAAAGCAGGCCATAGCAGTGAGGCGAATAAGAAAGTAGGTGAAGTAGTTTTTTTCTGTTGAAAACGCTTGTCTGTGCTCGCACAGCACAGCGTCAACCATTTGTTTTTTGCTGGGTAAGTACTTTGCGCGGTTTGTGGAAATAATTGCGCAAATAAATTGTATTCTTCAAGTAAGCGATAATTGGGTAACGCATAACCGTTGTTAAATAATTTTAAGGTTTCGTCCAATAGACGTGCGGGCGAAACATGTTCAAGTAAGGGTGCAGCCTCTTTCATAACGGCTGCAGTGCTAGGTTCGATGTGACCTTTTAGTTTGACTGCAAAACGTATGGCGCGTAATAAACGGACTGGATCTTCTTTAAAACGCGTGGCTGGATCGCCGATAATACGCAGACTGCGCTGTTTTAGATCACGCATGCCCTCACAATAATCAATGATAGTTTGATCCATCGTATTGTAATACAAGGCGTTGATCGTAAAATCGCGCCGCCAAACATCTTCTTCAATGCAACCGTAAATGTTATCGCGTAATAACATGCCATGTTTGGCGGTGATGCGGTGCGTGAGTGATTTTTTATGATCACCGGCGCGAAATGTGGTGACCTCAATGACTTCGCGTCCAAAACGAACATGTGCTAAACGAAAACGTCGACCAATGATAATACAATTGCGAAACAATTTTTTAATTTCTTCAGGTGTGGCATTCGTTGCAATATCAAAATCTTTAGGATGCACACCCAGCACTATATCACGAATACAGCCACCGACTAAGTACGCGGTGAATTTATGTTGTTGCAATCGATGCAACACATTCAATGCATTTCTGCTGATCTGTTTTGTTGTGATGGAATGTTGATTCGCTGGAATTAAAACATGCGGACTGATTTTCTTTTTATATTTTTTAAACAGCGTGTTGAAAAGATGTCTAATAATGGCGCTATCCTCGTGAATGTAGCTGCATTGAATCAATTTTTAATAAGAAGATAATCCTATCTCCGGGTTCTATCCGCGTATTTGCATCGGGTTTAAGTACGCGTGAATGTGCGCGTTCTAATCCTATAACTAAGCCCTCGGCATGCATATGAGCGATGAGCTCAGCAAGGGTATAACCGACAAAGCTATGGTTGGTACCGAGCAGTACGGTTTTTAGCGCAAAATGGCTAGCCAAGTCAAATTCTTCTTGTGTTGCTGTTGTTTGTGTTAACAGAGCTACCGCATCGTCTTCACCTAAGAAGATTAATTTATCGCATAAACGAATTTTTTCCTGCGGGGACGGATCCAGAATAAGGCGTGAACCGCGAACGATCGCGACTACATGACAGCCATAGTGCTGTAGAAATTTTAAATCCTGCAGCGATTTATTAATGAAGCTGTAATCATTACTCAAATCCAGCGCAATGATTTTAGCGCCCCACGCATATAATTCATTTTGGAAACAATACTGCTGTTGATGGCTTTTAATATTTCTAATTAAACTTTTTTCTAGGGTGTAATAGAATTTACTGAGCGGTTGATACAATAGGATTAATACTAAACTAGCTAGACTTAATGTGATAGCGGCCGCCTGCCAAAGATGGAAGTACGTTACACTGATGGTGCTGAGCACAGTGAGTGTGAAGAGCCAACCCATGCCGCGAATTGTATAAGCAATACTTTTAAAATAGCGTGGTTTGCGCAATTGCATGCAGGAAAATAACATGCCCCAAATAAAAGGCATGGATATAAAAAAAGAGATGAGCCAAGTAGCGGCATTAATATTGAGTAAAAACGGTGTGTACGGTTTTAATAAGGGCAGAATCCATTGTTTACACATGCTAAAAATAATTGTCACTAAAACAGCATTGATCCACAATCGCATCATATATAAACCATAAGGTATTCGTTTTCTGCTCAAGCTGAGATAGCGATCGATAAAAATAGAATAATGATCTAGGACCATGCGTAAGGACGCAGGTAAAGTTTTAATCATTTTTTTACTCATCATGCCAGAGAAACGAATCAGATAAGGTGTAATCAAGGTTGTTAAGGTAGATACTGCCACGATTACGGGCAGAAGTGTCGCACTCGTTACATGTAAACTTAAACCCAAGGTGGCGATAATAAACGCAAATTCGCCAATTTGCGCCATGCTGAAACCGACGCGTAGTGAGGTATTTAAATGCTGTCCTGTTAAAAAAGCACCTAAGGCGGTGCTTAAAAATTTTCCAGCAAACATGACAAGCGCAATCAATAAACTGCTTATACTGTGCGTGATGAGGATATGTGGATCGATGCGCATGCCAATGGAAATAAAAAAAACAGCGGCAAAAATATCGCGTAAGGGTTTAATAAATTGCTCGATACTGTGAATGAGTTCAGTTTCGGCCAAGATCGATCCCATGATGAAGGCGCCTAACGCGCTGGAGTAGCCAAAATTGATCGCTAAACAGGTGAGCGATAAACATAAAGCGACTGAAAGAATCGTGGTTGTTTCTTGCGTAGTGATCGGAACGATCTTACGCATTAAAGGTGGAATTAAAAAATAACCGAGTAAAAACCAGCCTCCGACAACGATCACAAGTTTTATTGTCGCATTGGCTAGATCGAGCGCCACATTTGCATATTTATGTACGCTGATCGTGAGACCCACCAACATGAGAATAGCGAGTAAATCTTCCACGATCAAAATGCCGACGATCAACTCAGAAAAATAACGTTGCTTTAAACCTAATTCATCCAGTGTTTTGACGATGATGAAGGTTGAAGAAATAGCTAACGCTGCAGCAAGAAACAAACGATCGTAGGGAGACCAGTGCATTTTTTCGCCGATAATCCAGCCAAGCGCAAACATAACGCCTACTTCAAAGAGGCCCGTCAACACGGCAGACATACCGACGCGTGTGAGTTTATGAAAACTAAATTCTAAGCCCAGAGAAAACATTAAAAAGATTACGCCTAATTCAGATAAGGTATTTAAACTTGGGACATCCGTGATCAAGTGTATTGGTAGGATATAAGGGCCGATGAGTAGGCCCGATAACAAATAAGCCAAGACGATGGGTTGACGAAATTTTTGAAAAAGTAAAGTAAAAAAGCTGGCCACACCGAGCATCACGGTGAGATCTTTAATAAGGGGTATAAGTTCCTTCATGGAATAGCTATGTTTTAAAATTGAGACGCGTAATTTATAGTGGAATGCAGATTTTATTTTAGGATATTATAAAAATAAAATTCTTTAGAAAATACAGATTTATATCTTTGGTTTCTCTGGATTTTAATTACTATAAAAATAGGAGTCCTATATGCCAGAAACTCAATTAGACGATCTCTATACACGCATGCAGCTGTTTTTTAAGAATGAAACAGGTGATGAGGAAGAATACGAAAGAAAGTCTTTTGGTCTTAGAAATGCAATTATGCTTGATATCTTTGCAGGCGAACTTGAGAATATTTTTAATCGTGCAGATCTTATTTATTCCATTGAATGCGACAAATTTAATAAAACAATTCATGACTGCAAAAGAGAGCTGGCGAGAGTTAAGGACATCGATTTAATTTCTCAAAAATCAAAAGAAATTCTAGAAATTCCTGCTTTTTTTGAGTTGATTGAGTTATTCCAAAATGTATCCGATTTCCCTTCATTATTTGAAAAAGGAACTGCGCCTAAGTATCAAGATACGCTTAAGACGCTTCCGTTTACGCTTTCTAAAAAGCTGGAAAAGCGAGAATTTGGAGGAAAGATTACAGAAATAAGCAAGTTTTGTGGCCTATATAATGAGAAAACATTAACCGATTACTTAACAAGTCTTCATGAAGCGCTCGCAGAAGTTACGCAACCTGTTGTGCTCATACTGGATAATATTCGGCATTCTATTGTTCTCAGTCGTATTCCCAAGGTTGCTGCATACTGGGAACTTATTAATCCGGATAAATTAACTTTGAGTGATATATCGACTCGAAATATTGGAGATGCTGCAAAAATAGCTAAGAAGATAATCGACGACTTCTCAGGAGGGGCTCCTATCGCGCCGGGTAGCAAACCAATTTTATCAAATGATTTTATTGCCTGCTCTACAACAGTTTACGGACATGAATCACGGAAAGATGCGATAAAGCTTTCTATTGATAGTTGGCAAGAGCGTGAAATCTGGCAAAAGATACATATCGTTTCTCCTGAAAATAGTCAATTCACTGATGCTAAAGCTGTTTCTTTGCTTCATATTGCTGCGTTTATAGGCGATAACGATAAGGTTAAAGCTTTGCTGCAAAATGGAGCGAATGTTAATGCAGTCGCAAACGATTTTGAGGGTACCACACCCCTTTGCGCTGCGGCATCTCGCAGTCATTTAAAAACAGTTAAAATTCTATTAAATAACAAAGCAGATGTTAATCAACAAGAAGGAAAAAGTGGTAAAACAGCAGTTTGGTACGCTTCACACGATGGTAATTTTGGTATGGTTGAACAGTTGATAAAAGAGGGTGCAGACCTCAAGATACCTGATAAGGATCGTCGAACGCCTGCTCTTGTTGCTTTTGAAAAAGGTAGCTTCAATACACTTGCGTGTTTGGAAAAGCACGGCGCTACTATCAACGATTCTGACTTTAATGGTTATATGCTACTTCGTATTGCCATGAAGGCTGGCAATCTTGAATCAATTAAATATTTCATTCAATCTTTGAGTGAAACATTGAAAATAGATACCATGAATCAATGCAATGAAAATGGCGAAACATTGCTTTTCATTTCTGCAGGATTGGGTCATCTCGATTTGGTTCAGTATTTCAAAGAGCAGGGAAGTGATATTAATCAAATCAACAATGAGGGTGCTACGGCATTGCATAATGCTGTGTATGGTGGCTTTACGGATGTGGTTCACTATTTGGTAGACAATGGAGCGAATATCAATGCTGCGACTGTCAGTGATGAAAATACCCCACTTCACACGGCTGCGTATGAGGGTCATGCCGATATAATTCAATGTTTATTAGTCAACCATAGAGCTAATCGCTATAAGGTTACTTGTGATGATTGCGTTACGCCGCTTTTTGCTGCTGCGATGCAGGGTCATATTGATGCAGTTAAAGTATTAATAAAAGCAAGCGATCATATAAATTCCTCTCCGTACGCTGAAATAAATCCAATGTGGGCTGTTGCTGCAATGAACATCGCTGATTTACTCAACTATGCTGCAAAACTTGATAAACAATCAGAAATGGAAGCGTTGATTCATTTAAAGGAAAACATATCTGAGATTTCTGTCATGGACGTCGCATTATCTTGTGATAATGCTCGCTTAAAAGATGTTTTTTACAGAGCGCATTTAGAGGGAATATACGATCTAATTCTTACGCGTTATACGAGAATTAATCACGATCAGAAAGCTAAGTACGGTTTTTCATTCCCTGATGATATAAGCAGATGTCGCGCAAATAATACATTGGACGCAATTGATGCTGTGTTGAATAAGAAAGATGAACTTACAACACAGAATTATGATCGGCTAGCTCAGCAGATAAAACCTTTCTTAAGAGGACTAAAAGAATCCTCTTTTCCAACCCTGTTTCAGCCTAAGTCATTGCCTGACAGTATAATTGTACAGTTGGATTCAATGAGTGATCTAGGTTTATCTGCGCCTCAGCAAGAACCTAATTTTGCTTTTAAAAATTAAGAATTCTATATGTTAGAAACTCCATTATCAAAAAAAAGCCAAAGATGGTTTACTGATGATCGTAAGGGAACGCTTGGGTATCCTGCCAAACTAAACTGCGTTGGTTTTTCTGCTGTTGCTATAATCTTTGCTTTTTTAAATAAGCGCGATGAATTTTTCGATCTTCTTAAATTTATTCGTTCAATACCCAGTGATACATTTCAAAAAACAATCGAAGATGGCAAAGAAAAACTAAAGCATGCCGGAAAAATTCTTACGCCTGAATTAGAAAAAATTATAGATACGCTCAGTGTTTTTGATTTGATTCAGCTTTTCCAAGAGATTTATTTATATCCACATCTCGCTGAGAAAGGAAAAGCACCGAAGCATCAAAATATGCTTCAAACGATTCAAGCAATGCCTTTTGTGCTTCCTGAAGCGTTGAAGAAGCAAGGAGGAATTACAAAAATAACCGAGTTTTGCGGCTTATATACTGAGGAAACATTCACCGATTGTCTTGAAAGTCTTAGTCAAACGCTCAATACGACAGAAATTCATCAGCCTGTTGCGTTTATGTTTCATAATAATCGCCATGTCGTTGTCGTCATCTATACATCGGATATAAGTCCGCATTGGGAACTCATTGATATAAATGATGATATAAATGATTTGCCGACTCGGAATATAGGAACGTCTACCGAAATAGCGAAGAAAGTAATTAACGGGTTATCAGACGGTCTGTTACCGGAAGGTAATCGCGCTCCACCCAATGGTATTGCGGTTATTTTTGCAGAGTTTTTTTGTATTCAATCAGAGAAAGAAAGGCTAGAGCCACCTATTAAGGCGTGGGAGAAAGAGAACAAGAAAGTAATATTCGATGCTTTTGCTCAAAATAGTCAACTCACTGATTCTCTCGGTGTCACTTTGCTTCACCTTGCTGCAGGCGAAGGTTTTTATGAAGAAGTTAAAGGTTTGGTAGCACAGAAGGCTGATGTTCATGCAGTAGCGTGGGATAAGCGATGCAGCGTACCTATTTGCGAAGCTGCGTATAAAGGTCATCTTAATATAATTCAACATTTGGTAGCGTTCGGCGCTGACATCAATCAAACAGAGAAAGACGGTTACACAGCCCTTTTAGCTGCTTCGAAATATGGTTATTTTGCGGTTGTTAAGTATTTGGTGGAACAAGGTGCTGATATTAATGCAGCAGATGGGAAGGGTAATACAGCACTTCTCATAGCCTCGGAACGTGGCCATTATAAAACAGTTGTCTGTTTGGTGGAACATGGGGCTGATATCAGCCAACCCAATAATAAGGGTATAATTCCTCTTGTTGTGGCTGTGATGCGAGGTCATTTAAAAATAGTAAAATATTTTGTTGAAAAACAGAAAGCGGATATTAATAAACCTAATAAAGAGGGACATACATTAGTTTTTTATGCCGCAGACAATGGCCATTCTCGTATAGTTGTGTATTTGGCAGAACAAGGCGCTGATGTCAACAAACCTGGTTTGAATGGAGGTACACCGCTTCATGCGGCTGCGCATCGCAATCACTTTGATACGCTTAAGTGTTTACTACAACATGGAGCTAATAGCAATGCAGTTACTAAAGGCGATTTAAATACGCCGCTTCATGTCGCCTCATATTCGGCTCAGCTTGAATCGATTCAATGTTTACTAGAACATGACGTCAATAGAAATACAGTGAATGCAGTGACTGCGCCTGAAGATAAGTACACAACATCACTTTTTAAAGCTGTGCAGTACGATGATAATTCTTATGCTTCTAATAAGTCTCGTCATATAGAGTCGGTGAGGCTATTGTTGGCGCAATGCGCTAGAACGAAAAGTTCTGTGTCAAGCGTAAGTCCCATGGAAGCCATAGATCCAAGAGACGCAAATGTTTTGCTGAAATGTGCTGAAATGGTCGATAAAAAACCAGAAATGGAAGCATTAATTCATGCTAAGGAAATAGAGTCTTCTAATATTTCTGTTATGGACGTTGCCTTGTGTCTTGGTGATCAAAGCGCGATAGATATTTTTTTGAGAATACAGTTTGACATTATTCGTAAGCAGATCAGCGATCCTACAGTGTTAACTGAGATTGATCGCGTATTGAGCAAAAATGACAAACTCACGCCCAAACACTACGATGAAATTGCTTATTACGTGGATAAAGTCGCTCCATTCATAAATCCTCTCTTTGATAAAAATTCAGCATTTCCTAGCGACGCACTTTGGTTTAGTCATTGTGCGTTTCTTCCCAAGGGACATTTTTGGTTTGCTGAGAAAATGCAAGAGATTGGCTGCAATATTACCAGGATGTCCTTAGTGACTACTGAAGTGTGCGCGGGTGTTAGTTTTACCGCCACGCTTTTTTTTCTTATGGGTCAGCCTGAGATTTTTTTTACTTTCTTGCGACTCCTTGCGTCAATTCAGGACGGTGAATTAAAAAAAACAATCACTGATAGCAAAAGACAATTGAAGCGTGCACGAGCAGCAGGAATTCTTCCGTCTAAAGGATCTGAAAAAATTATAAAAATTTCTGCTTTTATTGAAACCATAGATTTGTTTCAAAATATTCCACTCTATACCTTGCTTTACAAATTAGAAGAGCAATCAATGGAGGTTAATTCTATCTCTAAAGGACAAGATATTCTTAAGACAGCGCCACTTTTATTGCCTGAAGAACTAGAACGAGAAGGTGGAATTAAACAAATATATGAGTTTTCAGGTCTCTATGATAAGCACGATTTAGATCATTGTTTTAAAAGCTTGCATCAAGCATTTGAGAACGCTGAACAACGTATCGTGATCGTTTTAAGTAATCTCCTTCATCGTGTTGGCATTGGCTATGGTCCAGGAAAAAAATATTTTTGGATTTATGATGGAAATGATATATCAACGCAACAGATAATACCTGTCGGAAGAATGGCTGAGAAAGTGATGAAGATTTTAGGTGATAAGGAAACGATTACCTTTTCTGCTGAAATTTATACAACGCAATCAAATCAAGAAATATTAAACGCATGCATTCAGGGTTTAAAAAAACAAGAAATTTGGCAAGCAATCCATGCGGTCAATGCTAAAAAAGCTAAGTTAACCGATGCCAACTCTACTTCTTGGCTTCACATAGCTTCATTTAATGGTTGTTTTGATACAGTTAAATCATTGATAGAACAGGGCGCTGACATCCATGCGCTGCGTTATGATGGCAGCACACCGCTTGCAACTGCTGCCATGCACGCTCATTTCGAGGTAATAAAGTATTTAATAACATTCGGTGCCATCACCGACATCAATAGAGCGAATACGGCTGATAGCGGTTTAACGCCGCTTCATGAAGCGGTATACAGTGGCAATCTCGAGATCATTAAATTTTTAGTTAAGCAAGGAGCGGATCCCCGTAAGCTTGATGCTTATGGAAAAACGCCGCTTTCTATTGCAGCAAAACGTGGGTATGTCAACGTTGTTGAGTATTTAAATGAAGTGACACAAGGAACTGATATCAATAAATCGAGTAACGACGGTTCTACACCACTTTGTTTGGCAGCGCTAAGTGGTTCTGTTCATGTGGTAATGTTTTTACTAGACCATGGCGCAAAACCCGATATTGATAAACCGAATAATGAGGGTCTAACGCCGCTTTTTGCTGCTGCACAGAACGGTTATCTTCAGGTGGTTAAATGTCTTCACAAAGCAGGCGCTGATATCAATAAAAATCGCGATGTTCATGGCGCTACGCTACTTCATGTAGCCTCGCATTACAATCACCTCGATGTGGCTCAATATTTAGTAAGCAATGAAGCGGATGTTCGTGCAGTGACTGAAGGTGATTTAAATACACCTCTGCATATTGCTTCCTATGAAGGCAACACGGATATGATCCGCTTTTTAATAGACAAGGGAGCGGATGTTTGTGCAGTGACTGGAGCGCCCGATCATTTCATTACATCCCTTTCATGCGCTGCAGACTATGATCATATTGAAGCGCTCCTATTACTATTGGAAAAAAGTCCTAGAATGCGTTCTGCGCCCGCTTCAATTTCTGGAACAAACCCAATGTGGGTTGTTGATACAAGGACCCCAGAACAACTTATCAATTATGCGAAGCAATTTAAAAAACAATGGGCGATGCAGTTATGGATCGATGCTAAAAAAACAGAGTTTGGTGATGAAAGCGCGTTTGAAGTTTCTGTGATGGAAGTTGCGCTGCGTTCAGGTAATGATCGCTTAGTCACTATTTATAACAGAGCGCATCTTCAAACTATCTTTTACGCTATTCTTGCTTGCTATGACAAAGCGGATGCGAAGGATGCATTAATAGAAATTAATAATGTATTGAATCAATCCAAAGATATTACGCCTGAACGCTATGATGAAGTCGCTGAACGTGTAGAGAGTTTATTAACTGAGAAGTTAAAAAAATTAGCGTGTAACCAAGAAGACAGTGGTGTGTATTCTATGTCTCATGCTGATACTTACTTGCAACATCAAAATATAATTGCGCATTTGAACGCAATGAAAAATCTTGGCATGTATCGTTTTGAAACATTTCTTCCTGAAAAGCAAGATTGGTTTTCAAAGGCCAAGTACGAGACTGGGTATAATCGAACAGAAAAAGGTAAAAATTGTTCTGGCTTTTCTGTTGCAACTGCACTTTCAATGCTATCAAAGGATGGGTTTGAGAAATTTTTTGCTCGTTTACAACTTATCTATTATTTAAGCAAACGAGGCAGGCTCAAACAAGAAATAGATAATTGCAAAGAACGCTTGAAACAGGCAAGCGAGATTCCCGCCTCTGAATTAGAAGACATTTTAGAAAAAATAGAAATTTCTTCTTTTTTTGAAATTATTAATGTCTTTCAAAATGCCGAAGATTATCAGGCGATATTTGAAAAAGGAACTGCGCTTAAACACCAAGATATAACTAAAACAATGTCACTTGCGCTTTCTAAGGAGCTGGAAGAGAAAGGAGGCGTTGTACAAATAAGCAAATTTTGTGGTCTGTATGATGAAGAAACATTAATTGATTATCTTGAAAGTTTTGGAGAACAACTAAAATTAGCAGGCGTTATAGAACCCGTTGCATTGATCTTATGCAACGTGCGACATGCGATTGCTTTGATTAAAAATAAAAATTTTTGGATTCTTATTAACCCTGATAATTTATCAATGCAAAACATAGGAAATGCGAGAGAAATAGCGAAGGGAGTAATGCATGGGCTATCAGGAGGTTACGCTAAGGATGATGCTGTTATTCCATCCAATGGCACTACAACCTTTTTTATAGAAGTTTACGGCCCTGCATCGAATCAAAAAACATTAGAACGATGTATTCAGCGTTTGAAAGAACAAAAAATTTGGCAAATGATTCATGCAGTAGATGATAAAAAAGCTCATTTAATCGATGCTAAAGCTACTTCTTGGCTTCATGTTGCTGCGTACAGCGGTGATCTTGATACGGTTAAATTGTTAATAAAACAGGGCGCCAATGTCGATGCAATCAGATATGGTGGTTATACAGCACTTTTCGATGCAGTAGATTGTAATCACTTCGAAATAGTTACCTGCTTGGTAGAACAGGGCGCTGATGTCAATAAAGTGAGTGATAATGATTTTACGCCCCTTGATTATGCTGCGTCTGTGGGTAATCTCGATATGCTGCGCTATTTACTGCAACGGAGCGCCCATGTTAACAAAGAAAGAGTACCTTTCATGGCTGTACTGTACGGTAATCTTAATGTAGTGCAATATTACATAGAAGAGAAAATTGAAAAATTTAATATTGATGAAGCCAATGATTTTTCCAAAACTCTTCTTTTCGTTGCTGCAGAAAATGGTTTTGCCGATAGCGTTGACTATTTGTTAAAAAAAGGGGCTAATTGTAATAAACCTACTTTTAATGGCGACACGCCTCTTTCAGTTGCTGCGCAAAAAGGTTATTTTAATGTAGTAAAATGTTTGGCAAAATCAGGAAAGACTGAAATCAATCAACTCAATACGGAAGGTAAGACGCCTCTTTTCAGTGCGGTTGAATACGGTCATTTTGATGTAGTGAAATGTTTGATAGAAGAAGGGGCTGATGTTAATCAATCTGATTTTGAGGGTGGCACACCTCTTCATCGTGCTGCGTTTAATAATAATTTTGAGATCGTTCAATACTTGGTAGAGCATGGCGCTTGTATTGAGGCAGTCACCCGGGATGATCACAATACACCTCTGCATACTGCCTCTTATGGTGCTTGTGTAGAAGTTGTTAATTATTTGATAGAGCAAAAGGCGAATGTCCATGCAGTGACTGGAGAGATTGATAAATATAGTACCCCTCTTTCATGCGCTGCACGGTATGATAATGTCGCCGCTAATAAGAAGTCGCGTCATGTAGAAACGGTTGCGCTCTTACTGAAAAAGCATGACAGAGTGGATTCTTCCACTTCAAATACACAAATAAATCCAATGCAGGCGGCGGATGGAAGGAGTTCAGAAGAACTTTTGCGCTATGCCGAACAATTAGATAAAAAATCAGAGATGCAAGCGTTAATTAATGCCAAGCAAGATATAGCTAAGATCTCTGTTATGGAAACCGCCTTGTGTGTGAACGATGCTTTTTTGATAGATGCGCTTTATAGGGTACATTTAAAAAATATTCGTAATGATATGAGTAATTCCTATGGTGCGATTGGTTCAAATGATGCGTTGACCCTGATTGATCGTACGTTGAATCCAGAGGATACACTGATCACTCAGCTAGATTATGAAGGCCTTATTAATAAACTAGACCTTTTGCTTAAGGCGCTCAACGATCAGATACTCTTTGGAAGCATTAGAATTACTTGCGCATTTTTTAAACCTGAAAATACTAATAATTTTACAATGCAGCAGCATGCGGAAACGCTTCCGTGCAATCATTGCTAACTTGAAGTATCGAATTAAAAAACGCTCCTGTCGTGTGCTTGCTATTTTTAGATAAATCGGCGGCTGCGTTTTTGAACAGTTTTTTAAACTCCAGAGCTGATAATGTTGAGCTGTTGCTAAAACCTTGCCGTATTTTTTCCTGAAGCAATTGTGAGGGCGTACAACCGAATATATCAGGCATGTTGACTAAATTTGGTTCACGTGTAAGCAGCAATTTTATTGTTTCAAAATCATGTTGGTTTAAACAATCTTCTTTGTTAAGCAGCGTGAGCAAAACAGTATTTCCTACTGTATTGCGCTGCTTTAAATCATAATAATCATGCTTAATAAAATACCAAGCGATTTTATAGCAACTTAAATCGATCGCAATATCCAGTAAAAAATAATCGTTTCGATACGCCGCAATTGCCTCGCCTGCGTGCGGTTGTTGTGAAAGTTTATTCGCCGCACACATATCACCGGTTTGTATGGAGTGCGAAAGTTTATATAAGAACGGTATAGAGTGCGCTGCTGTATTTTTTTGTTGGTTTTTTTTCTCTTTTATCTTTAAAAAATAATGGAATAAATACTGTAACCATTGAAAATTATACAATTCATTTCCATGGAAAGCGCTCAGTTTTTCTGTGAGCCATGCTTGCGCTTGCTCACCTATTTGCTGATAAACGACGCTGCCCATGAATAATGAAAATTGAGTCAATGAAGAAAAATCGCTAGAGCGGCTGATAAAAATTGACAAGGGTAGAAGTAATGCCTTGTTATATGAGAAAGCAGAAGAACTTACTCCAGTATTCGTTATCGGACGATCAGAAAATAGTGCTTCTTGCTTGCCATAAGAAGCAGTAACATTACTGCTGATGTTTGGCGGATTTGATTCAGTAATCAATAATGCTTTATTTGATTTTTTTTTACAGGAGCGATTTTTAGATTCAGAATTTAATGTCTTTATTTTAAATGTTTGGAATGCTCCATCCAAGGCTCGTCGTTGTTCTGTATCTTTTTTTACGTAGCGCGCCAAGCGTTTAGAGTCAAGCCTTTTTAGTTCACGGATCTGTTGTTCTGTTAGAAGACGAACCGATGGATCCCACGGGATACCGGCCTTAAGAAGCGCACCGTACGATTTGATGGTAAGGGCTTGTATCGCATTTTTTATACTTACCAAAAACTCACTCCGTATTGGACCTAATTGTTTAAATATTCGTTTCAAATCTTTTGCGAGTTCTTCGCGATCTAAATTAGTATTTTGTTTTAGTTCTGAGGGGAACACGATGGGATCAATCTTGACTTGATCGCTCATACTATCGGCTTCAACTGTTTTTAAAATTTTGATTACAGAAAAGGCTGTTTGGAATCCGATACTTGGATCGGTATGTATTTTCAGTGGAGTACATAGTTTGTTAGATCCGGTTCCCATGATATGGTAGTCCTCCGTGATGCTTGTTAATAAGACATCTAAGCTGTTCAAATAGCTGTTGCTTATATCCTTTATTATGCTATTTATATTTTTATTAAAATCCTCTTTTTCTAAAACAAATAAGACGTTCTTGATGAATTGCGGCAACATCGATCGCATGAACAGCGTAACGTGAGCATCATTGATTGGGACGGCGTACTCAATTAATAATTTCAGCACATCGGCATGGCCTGCTTGAATTGCGCTATCCATCACATCAGGGGATGCTTGTTCTATTAAACGATTCAATATTTTTTTGTCATCAAGGCGCATAGCTGCTTTTAATGCGTCTAAAGTAACAGGATATTCATACTGCAGTAATAGATTTACAGCTTCTGCACAATTATGACTAATTGCTTCTATCATACGAGCATTTGGATCTAATTTCTGCGTTCTCTCCTCAGGATGTTTATTAAAAAAATGAATTGCATTACATGTTTTTTTAGCATTAGGCTGCCTTTTTTTCATGCCTTGTCCTTCCCTTCTTTTTTGCTGGGAGCCAAACGCTGAAACTTGACAGCTGCAGAGCAGGCCCATAGCATGCATCTTTATTTTTCCTCAACATAACTCATGGTGGATTTGACTCCAATCACAGCCTTAGTCCAGGATGATCTTGTACGTATGCAACAACTGTTAGATCAGTGCTTGCATTCTGAGATTACTTTGATCCCTAAATTAAGTAAACATCTTGTAGACAGCGGTGGCAAACGTTTGCGTCCTTTATTAGTCTTGCTAAGCGCTTACGCTTTGAATTACACAGGACAGGCACATATACCCCTTGCAGCAAGCTTAGAATTAATTCATAGCGCAACGCTTTTGCATGATGATGTTGTTGATGCATCTGGCTTGCGTCGTGGAAAAAAAACAGCTAACACAGTTTGGGGTAATGCCGCTAGCATTTTGGTAGGTGATTTTTTATATTCACGTGCCTTTCAACTGATTGTCAACTTAGAGTATCCATGCATCTTACAATCATTAGCGGAGGCTACCAATATCATTGCAGAAGGCGAGATCTTGCAATTGCTTAGCTGTCGTGATCCCGATACGAATGAACAACAATGTCTACGTGTGATTCGCGCAAAGACAGGCACTTTGTTTTCAATCGCAACACAGAATATGGCGATGCTGGCACAACGCTCGGCGATAGAGATTCAAGCGATGGCTGATTACGGTATGAATCTGGGTATTGCTTTTCAATTAGTGGACGATGCTTTCGATTATTGTGCGAGTGAAGAAAATATTGGTAAAAATTGTGGGGATGATTTGATGGAAGGCAAACCTACTTTCCCGTTGATCTATGCGTTGAAACACGCAGGTCCAAAAGGAAAGCAGCAGATCCGTCATGCGATCAAACAGGCCAGTTGTGAATCACTGACAGATATTCTAGCAACGATTGAAGCCACAGGCGCTATCGCGTACACTTATCAGTTGGCGAAAAGTCATCTCGATCAAGCGTTTATGTGTTTGTGCACTATTCCAGAGTCGCCCTACCGTGATGCTTTGGCTCATTTGTTAGAATTTGTTGTGCAACGTACGTATTAACGGGGTGTAGCTCAGCTTGGTAGAGTACTAGCTTCGGGAGCTAGGGGCCGGAGGTTCGAATCCTCTCACCCCGATCATACAATCATTAAGGATTTATCTATGGCTTATAAAAACAAACTTGAAGAATTAAAAAAAATAACCGTTAGTTCAAAAGAACTCTCTGTGTGTATGGAGTATTTTCTCGAGCAACTGTCAGGCGATCCAGATTTTAATAAAGAGGGCGTGAAATACACAACACGCAACGATTTTTACAAAACCTTATTAAAACCTATCCTAGAAAATCGCTATTCTGGAAAAAAAGTATCCATCGCCAAATGTTATTTAATGCAGATTAAAGAAAGTTCTTTTGTTCACGGTATTTTTTCGTTATCGAATGGTTCTTTGATCAATTTTTTCTTCTTTGAAGATATATACGTAGGGATCGTCTACATTCCAAATTTAGTGGGCAACTCAGATTATTATCGATTGACCGCATGGACCAGTACAAAAGATAATACGGTTTCACCCACCATCATCAGCAGAACGGCCCATTAACGATTAAGGTACGCTTTCAAACTCAGATAAGTGAGCGAGAATGAAAGGATCCCTATCCTGAAAAATTAAAAATATGCCATCTACTCCATTAAAAATGC
>JABDAQ010000021.1 GCA_013289115.1 Gammaproteobacteria bacterium | reverse complement strand
GGCTCGTTCTAATAAATCCTGGACTTCTTCTTCGGTAAACCCAAAGTATTGGCCGTATTGAGCGCGTAGCATCGAATAGACTTCTATGTTATTCAATCCCGAAAATAAACTTTCTTTCGAGACTCTCAGAATCCCTGTTAACACCGCTTTGAAACAATGCGGATTGTCTTTTAACGCTGAACCTAAAAAGGTACGGAAAAATTTAATGATCGGCTCATAATATCCGTATAAGTAAGCTGATTGAATGGGCGTATCATACTCATCAATCAGAATGATGGAGGGCACCTGATAATAACGATAAAGGTATTCGCTTAAACTGCGTAAAGCATCACTTATTAGGGCAGGGTTTGCTTGTTCTTCTAGAATAGCGTGATAGTTCTTTTTTTCGTGATCAAATAAAGCGTCGCTATTCAGTAGATAATAATGTTGCGTATAAATCCGAGCAATTAAATGAAGAAAATTTTGATACGTCTCTTCAAACGTATTAAATTTAAGATCCTTTAAAGTGACAAAAATCACCGGATATTTGCCCTGATGTTGGCGTATCTCTTCCGGCGCTTCTTGAATCTTTAACCCTGCGAACAAGCTTGTTGTACTCTGACCGTCTACTTCTTTCGCAAAATAATATTTGAGCATCGACAGATTGAGGGTCTTGCCAAAGCGACGCGGGCGCGTGATGAGAATAATTCGCGCATCCTCAAGTATCTCTTGAATAAACAGACTCTTATCAACAAAATAATACTCTCCTTGAATCAGAAAGCGAAAATCACTTTCGCCAATCGGCATTTTTAAGACAGTAGATGGCATAATTTCAATTTTCTAAGGACAAATGTTTTCATAGTATGCCTTAATTTCGTGAGATTGACTAAACTGTGTAATCTATTTATTAAACAGCAGAACATTGAGTTAAAGAACTTTTCTGTAAAGAATCTTCCTGTGTCAGTGTATGACTTAAAACACGCATGAATTGCACAGACCATTTTGCAAAAAAACCTTGTCTCTCATGTTTTCCTTGATGATTGTTGTTTTTATCTAAAATTTTTATTTCTTGAATGTATTCAGTAACAGATTGAATCTCTTCTACTAATGCTCTCTCTTGTTCTTTTAAAGTACACTTTTCTACTTGATTTTCTACGGGATCTGGTTCTTGCCTAGATTGCCAAGAATAGTATTTAAGTAAATTATAACTCGCTGTATTCAAAGTGGAGACAAGACTTTGTATCTGTGCCACACGCGTTATAATTGATCCATCCCCTTTCATAAATATCATCACAAGATTAGCTTGAATAGAAATAAGCATTTGAGTCCATAGCTCCAATGCATAAGCCAGCCCCATACCGGATTTTCTTTGCGCTAACATATCGCGCAGCCTAGGCAGTGCAAATGTCAAGACTGCCAGTACCTTTTGTGCTTTTTCTTCTGTTTTATCTCGATCATTCTCAAATTTCTTAGCTGAATCAATTGCTTCCCTACCCACTCTGATCATGTCTTTGACTGTTATTTCTCGAGTGCAGTCGTTATACCCAATGGCTGCAATAATTTTTTTTACATAAGCAAAGAAAGAACCAGCCTTCTCTTTCAATTGACAGGCTGTTTGCACATAGGTCCTAAAAAAATAGGTTGTGATAGTTAAGACTGAAGCAGAAGACCAAACAGAGGCTACAAGAAGATTCATACTGCTCGGATCAAGCTTAGATTCATCTTTATCTATAGGTTCAGACATTGGATTAAAATAGTGATTCGCAATTTGTGAAGCAGTGGCCACTGAAACTGATAGGCTGACCAACGGAAGCAATACTCTAAAGAATGCATCAAATCTTCTGGAAATCATTCTTCGGTTGTTATACCACGCCATGACAGTTTTAAACAGGCGATCACGACAGGTTAATTCAATCGCTTGATCCTCTGTAACAATCTCTGCCTTTTTAACATTAAAACTTCGAACTCGTTCTATAAGTGAGACTAACTCTTGCTCATTTTTTTTTAAGATCTTTTTATCTTCTTTGTTTTGTTCAAAATTAGATTCTTGTTTGCACAGATAAGCACAATATCTACCAAACGTGTAACTTGCCGTATTAAACGTAGAAACGAGACTGTTTGACTGTGCCGCAAGTGTTATCAGCGATCCATCAGTTCGCATAAATAGCATCGCAAGATTACTTGGTATAGAAATAACTACCTGAGTCAACAATTCAATCTGATAAGCCAATCCCATGCCAGGTTTCCTTTGTGCCAGCATATCGCGCAGTCTAGCAAGCGTAAATTCTAGATCTTTCAATAATGCCTCTACTTTTTCTTCATTTAAACTATCAATGTTTTTATTATGAATCGCCGTGTTAACTTTAGTAATCATCTCGTCAGCAATACTGATCATATCTTTCCATGTTAATTCTTTAGCAAGTTCATTAAACGCAATAGCGGCTAAAAGTTCTGTATCTCCTTTAAGTTGACAGGCTGTTTGCACACAAGTTCTAAAATAATTTGAAAATACAGCCAAAATTGAAGAAAGTGCCCAAGTCAACGCTAGAAAAAATTTCATTCCACTTGGCGCAGCCTCTGGTTCGAATACTGCAGGAGTATTTTTATTGAAATAATAATTACCAATTTGAGCCGTAGTTGCGATAGAAACTAATATAGAAAATATAGGTGAAAATATTCTACCGAAGATCGCTTCGAGCCTTCGAGATATTAATCTTAGCTCATTATAACGTTGCGTTAAGTCCTGAGTCATTTGAATAATTCTTTCAAATATGCTTACAGACTTTTTTGATTTTGACATAATTAATTTCTCTTTTTATTTTTATTTTTTACGCATTTCTCAATAAAAATTATACGCTTTGCTTACACAGCATACTACTTTTTATTAGGGTTAATAACTTAAATAAGACATGTGATTTTTATCTATGCACACGTATAAAATAATCTGAAATATCAATCAAAATTAAAAAAGATCTTTTTTAAATCGCAACACAGTGTTAATGTTTTTAGCAGTTAAGAACTTTTCAAGGTAGATTGAATGGGTAACGACACAAATACAAAACAAGAAACACGATTTAGAGCATATTATACACAGGACGACAAGATAAATGTTTTTAAGAGCTGTGATGTTATTTTATCAAAAGCGCAGGGAGAATTTTTTACAGCAAAAAGATTGGCGAAAAAGGTCGGTGTTCATGGCGGCACTTTTACGCAATGGATAAATGATATAGGAAAAGGAGGAATACTATATGAAAGATGTCATTCGCTACAATTAAATTATTTTTTGCACTGGGCAAACATCTATAAGAGTGATGATCTTACAGTCCATAAAAAACATGAGATTTCTTATCAACGTAAAAGATTAAATGACTTAATAAAGCAAGTAAATGATTTAGCTTTGAAACATGACGTTGACCTCAATAATTTAAGTAAAGTCCCATTCAAGATGTTAAAGGATAAACTGGAGAAATTAGCCCAAGAAATTCATCAAAAAAATCAGCCATCGGATGAGTATCTTACTTCTTTAAAAAAGCGTTCTACTTTTTTAGTAGAACGCTCTAATAGAGACGCTGTCATGTCCTATCTGTTTTTTGCTGAAAATAAATTTATTGCTTTTCTATATCACTCACACTCCCACTATGCGTCAAAATTGTCTGACATGCATAAAGAATGTTTTTTTCAACACACTGCAGTGATTTTTATAAAACTAAGAATTTTGAAAGACTCTCTAAACTCAAAGCAAGAAGCAATTGAAAGTCAAATAAATCTAAAAGGCAATCTCGATGATATTGAACGACTCTTGCAGGAGAACTTAAGAATACATGGAAAGCACAAAACTATAGAAAATAGACCTTTGAAAAGCACTGTAAGAACCTGGATTTTAACGGATTATGCGCAAGACAATTATAAACAGAATACATGGAGTAGACAAGCGCAAAGAAAAAGGAAGATTTGTATTTTAGAGCATGTTTTAGATCAACTAAAAACGAATAAAAATCACACACTAAGAGAGCTAACTAATTTTATTAATTCTATCGTGAAGCCTCCTATTGCTGAAACTACGTTGGGTGACTGGATCAAGGGTCTAAAAAGAAAGATCAAATCTATGAATTCGTCTTTTCAAGCTTGTTTAAATTTAAAATTAGACAATGAAAACTTTCAAGGATGGCTCAAAGACACTCTTGGAGAAATCAAGAATATAAACAGCCTACTTGATAAATTAAAAAGTCAGAAATCGAAAAATTATGAACAATATCCTGACTATTTTTTTAATAAAAATAACACTGAATCATCCCCTGATCCCGATTATATGGATCAGTCTGAACTTGCTGATTTAAATAAAAATCCCATAGCCTCACGATGATAACTCAAACACAGCGTATGATGACCTAAAATATTGTAGAGTTGTTCTAATTCTGGAAATGCTTGTAACGCAGCTTGATGCGCTTTCACCGTATTTATATCCCCACGTTGTATCGGACCTGTAAGCGCTTTGCGATAAGAAGAGGTCGCTTGCATATTGCCCAATGTATCTTGCATCAATTGCAAGACGATTTCATGCGCTAAGGCTTTGTTGATACCTGCTTGTCGATAACATGCATTCGCTTGTGCGGCAAGCGTCACACAATAATTTGAAGCAAACACAGCAGCAGCATGATAAAACTTTTTCTGTTTCTTTCGAATAG
Source organism: Gammaproteobacteria bacterium (assembly GCA_013289115.1). Taxonomy (GTDB): domain Bacteria; phylum Pseudomonadota; class Gammaproteobacteria; order Diplorickettsiales; family Diplorickettsiaceae; genus JABDAQ01. The sequence goes on along the minus strand of JABDAQ010000021.1, from coordinate 16,716 downwards.
ATAAGGTATGCGCACCGATTTTTCGAAAGATATACTTTAATATTTTTAAAGCTTTAGGATGCCCTTCTAGCCCACAATGCGTACCTGAGAAATTACGCATGCTTCGCGCAACATCAGAAAAACTTTTAATAGGATGCGCGCTGGCTACATAACAACCCAAGTTTGCCAAATCATGCAAACAATCTGAATCAAGTAAGCCACTGCAATGAAAAACAACAGAACCCGGTTTAATAAACGGTTGCTGTGCTAGAAGCGTTGCGGTGATTTCAATCCGATCATCGGGCGTGCTAATTAAATATAGGTCAGCTGCCTTAAATTGATGAATTGAACGACACGCATGGCCTTGACCAAACCATTGTGCTGCTTTTTTAGCACTACGTAAATTCTGACTATAAACATCTTGTACAGTAACCAATTTTTTTTTAAGAAATAACGCAACAATGATTTGTGCAAGTTTACCGCAACCAATTACATTAAGTGTCGGCAACATGTCGCTATACCTTGGTTGAACCTGCGAAACAACTTCACAAGAAGTCCAGTATCGCGATACTTAAGAAGAAATATATTTCTCACGCCGAATGGCCTGTGTTGTAAAACCACGTGTCATGAGCAAGGAAAACACCTGATCAACCATATTTGGATTGCCACATAAATAAACAATATCGGTGTTGATATCGGGATGAATATCTCGAAAAGCATCTAGAAGATAACCGCGATATTCATACGATAAAGGTTGCTCGGGAAGAAGGCGGCTGTAGTATACACGAAAATGAAAACGGGGATGACGCTCTAAATAGGTAACAAATTCATCGCGATATAAGAGATCTTTTGCTTCACGCACACCCAATAAAAGTACTAATTGTCTGTCAGTTGCTTGTATTAGATATTTTTCTAAATCAGGTAGCATAGAACGATACGGGGTAACGCCTGTACCGGTAGCAACTAAAATAATACGTTTTGGATAAGGTTCAAGCAAAATCAGACGTCCAAACGGTCCGGTTGCTTCAAGTTGATCACCTGGTTTTAAATTAAATAAAAGGTCGCTGGCTATACCACCTGACACATAAGATGCAGCAAATTCTATTTTTGCGCTACCATCAGGGCTGTTAGCGATGCTGTAACTGCGTCGCAATACTTTATCGGCATGCGAAATATGCAATGTAATAAATTGACCTGGAATAAAACAAAATGCTTTATGATCAGCGCGTGTGAAAGAGAAATGTTTAACCTGAGCGGCAATATTCTTAGACCAATTAAGAGTAATAGAAAATCGTTCACGCGACATAACCGCACACTCAGATATAATGGCTCACAATTTTGCTTAAGCTGGTACCGAGGGTGGGACTCGAACCCACACGATGTCACCATCACCGGATTTTGAGTCCGGCACGTCTACCATTCCGCCACCCCGGCTAATGACCAAACACAGGCGTGCACCCGCATTAAGCTAAATAATGTTGTTTTGCTTGTTCCACAAGTTGAGCAAAGGTCTTGGCATCATTCATTGCTAAATCTGCCAGTACTTTACGATTAATCGCTATATTTGCCTTAGCTAAACCAGCGATAAAATGACGGTACGCTAATCCATGCTCACGTGAGGCAGCATTGATACGCACGATCCATAAAGAGCGAAAATCACGCTTTTTCTGTTTTCGATCACGATAAGCATACTGACCTGCACGCGTTACTGCTTGTTTAGCAACACGCAAAACACGACTACGTGCACCACGATAACCCTTGGCTAATTTTAAAATCTTTTTATGACGCGCGCTCGCAGTGACTCCACGTTTTACCCTGGACATACGATTTATGAACCTCGCAATAGACGTTGTACGGAAGGCACATCGCTAGGATGTACTGGCTGTGCAGAACGCAAATTGCGTTTACGCTTCGTAGTCTTTTTAGTCAAAATGTGATTACGAAATGCCCGACGAAATTTAAATCCACTGGCAGTTTTTCGAAAACGCTTTGCTGCTGCACGATTTGTTTTTAATTTCGCTTTTGCCATAGCCACTCCAATAATTTAAGAATCCCTAAAATTCGGCGCAGTATAACACGATATTTCGTATTATCATCGCTCATGAACATACCATTTATAATTTATTTTGCTTTTTTAGGCCCAAGTACTAACACCATTTGCCGACCTTCTACTTTAGGCGCCATTTCTACCACACCGTAATCTGCAAGATCATTTTGCAAACGCAAGAGAATTCGAGTGCCCAACTCCATATGCGTGATCTCTCGTCCACGAAATTTAAGCGTAATTTTAACCTTATCGCCTTCTTGCAAGAAAGTGATAACCTTACGCAACTTAACTTGATAATCTGCATCTTCAGTAACAGGTCTAAATTTTATCTCTTTCACTTCGATGCGTTTTTGTTTTTTCTTCTGCAGCGCCTTTTGTTTGCTCAACTCAAACAAATACTTTCCATGATTCATAATGCGACAAACAGGCGGCTGTGCTGTCGGCGCAATTTCTACCAAATCCAAATGAGCCTCTTTAGCTGCTTGCAAAGCGTCTGTTAGCGTCACAATACCTAATTGCTCACGATTAACACCCACCAAACGAACCTTTTGAGCAAAGATCCCCTGATTAATGCGTGTCTTTTTTTCTGAAACTTGAGTAGAACGTGAACTTGGAACTTTACGCACCGGCTTAGGGGTACTAATCACGCTGCCTCCACCAAAATACGACCACGTTGTTTTTGTTCTGTTTGAACGAGCTGGGAAAATGAATCAACTGACATATTACCTAAATCTTTGCCTCCGCGCTTGCGCACTGATACTGAATGATCTTGAATCTCTCTATCACCTAACACAAGATAATAAGGAACCTTGTTTAAACTATGTTCACGGATTTTAAAGCCGATCTTCTCATTTCTCAAGTCTAATCGCACACGCAAGCCCAATTGCACTAATTGTTCTTGTATAATCTGTGCATACGCGTTCTGTTTTTCAGTAATCGTGAGCACTACAACCTGCACAGGAGCTAACCATACTGGAAACGCACCGGCATAATGCTCGATCAAAATTCCGATAAACCGTTCTAACGAGCCTAATATAGCGCGATGTAACATGACCGGTATTTCACGATTTCCATCTTCTGCAACATACGTTGCGCCTAAACGTTCAGGCATAGAAAAATCAACTTGTATCGTACCACATTGCCAAACTCTGCCCAACGAATCCCGCAAAGAAAATTCGATCTTGGGCCCATAAAACGCGCCCTCTCCGTTGGCATACGCCCACTCAAGATGTTTTGCACGCAACGCTTGTGCTAAAGCGGCTTCTGCTTTATCCCAGCTTTCATCTGAACCAACACGTAGTTGCGGTCGTGTCGCAAGTTTCAGCAAGACTTGTTCAAAACCAAAATCAGCATACACGGTATATAAAAGATCGATAAAGCGACTCACTTCCGATTGGATATCCGCTTCGGTGCAAAAAATATGTGCATCGTCCTGCACAAAATGACGCACACGCATCAATCCATGCAAAGCACCGGATGGCTCATTGCGATGACAACAACCAAATTCGGCTAAACGCAAAGGCAGATCACGATAACTTTTTAAACCTTGATTAAAAATCTGTACATGCGCAGGACAATTCATCGGTTTAATCGCAAAGGCGCGATCTTCAGAATAGGTAATGAACATTTCCTTATAAAATTTATCCCAATGGCCTGATTGTTCCCAAAGTGTACGCGCTAAGATCTGAGGCGTACGTACTTCTTGATATCCTTGCTTCACAAGTTGTTGACGAATATAGTGTTCAATCAGACGATATACCGTCCAACCATCCGGCAACCAAAATACCATGCCCGGCGCTTCTTCCTGCATATGCAATAAATTTAATTGCTTACCAAGTTTTCGATGATCACGCAATTGTGCTAAGCGAATGCGTTCTAAATACGCATCCAACTCAGTCTGTGTATACCAAGCTGTTCCGTAAATTCTTTGTAACATTGCATTGCGTGCATCACCACGCCAATACGCACCCGCCACACGCATCAACTTAAACACAGATAATTTTCCAGTACTTGGAATATGCGGACCACGACATACATCAATAAAATCACCCTGTCGATACAAAGATATGATTTCTCCTTCTGGAATAGCTTCGATGATCTGAACTTTATACAGTTCACCTAAGTTTCGAAATAAAGCGATCGCTTCAGAACGATTCATAATTAAACGCTCTATCGGCAAATCACTGCGTACTAATTTCGACATACATTGTTCGATTTGCACAAGATCATCGGGCGTAAAGCTGCGTTCAAAAGCAAAATCATAATAAAATCCCTCTTCAATGACAGGGCCGATCGTCACTTGCGCCGATGGAAATATTTGTTTGACAGCCTGTGCTAAAACGTGAGCGGCTGAATGACGCAAAATAACTAAACCTTCTGAGTCTGCAGCCGTTATGATCTCAAGACTGCTATCTGTGCTTATTACGTGGCTTAAATCGAAGATGCGATCCTCAATACGCACTGCTAACGCATCCGCTAAACAGTGAGGCGCAATCGCTTGCAAAGCATCTATCGCTTTAATAGCTTCATGAAAGATTTTCGTTTGATCGAGGATCGTAATAACAGGCATAGATTATATTTGATGTGAGAAAAAAACGTTGGTAGGCACGAGTGGAATCGAACCACCGACCCGCACCACGTCAAGATGCTGCTCTACCACTGAGCTACGTGCCTAAAGATTTTCAAAGTAACATGCACGTACTTCAAAAGTAAATACTCGTTTTTATAACGCTTGATTTTTTATTTCTAAAACTTTTTCATTATATCGAAACCTGGCAATGCGCAGTAGTGATTTATGCATATCAGTATCAGTGAGTCACTAAAAATTTATTCAAGTAATCTTTTGACTGACTAAGTTCATTCTTATACTATGTTTTAGTGAATTATTTTCACGACAATTTCTTAATAATTACTAGGTTTATATCTATGCCAGACAGCACCACTCAAATAAAAAAAATGAACGTACTCTATGCTATTGATGAGCTAGCACATGTAAAAGAAGATAAATTTATTGAAAAACTTGATAATTTATACCAAACAATAACAGAAAATACAGACGGAAAATTAACGACGCTTGCTGATGCTAAAAAGGTAAAAAATTTACATGGAAAGCTCGCTGGTATTCCAAAAAGTACTACGCCAGGGGATGTAGCTATAAGTAGTATAAGAAAAGAAAAGATCATCAAAAAAACATTTAAAAACGCGTTAGTTAGTTACTCGGGAAGCAGCGATCTACAAGCATTAGAAACAGCTGATGAAAAAAAAATTAAAGAGGTCCTGGATGAAACGTTTAACGCTCAAAGGCAAGAAGGTATAGAACTTTTTGAATATGAAAAACCTCATAAGTTACAGGTAACATTCTGGTTTGCTATTTTTTTCGCTTCCGCCATCTCAAAATTTTTGCAATACTATCTTTTTCCAAATCCAAACGATGCTGATGCTCTAAACACGTTACAGACGACCTCATATCTACTGCTGCAAAGTTTTTGTGCAAATATAGCTTTCTCTGCTCTTATATCATTCGCTCATTGGCGCTTGGATAAACCGCACAAAAATACACTGCTTAAACACGAGCTACCTTCTACAGGAGAGAGAGTAATAAAAATCACCGTAAGTCATATCTCTGCAACCTTTATTTTTGCTTCATGTGCTCCTCTGGTGAAAGTCTGCGTTACCACAGTAAGCGCAATAATACAGGATATGCAAGGCGTAAAAGAAACGATGGATGTATTACAGGGTCTTCCTGGCTTCGTAGCAAATTTACTAGGTACTTTTGTAGCAGCAACCTGTTTAGCAACGCTCTTTAATGGCGCAGGATTAGCGCTACCCAGAGGGTTTGCGCAAATGCTTTTTGGACTGCATTCATTACTCTTAGCAGCTGCCTATCTTGACAACAGCGTGCCTTATTCGCCACAAGCCATAGCATTCTTTGCAACACTTCTATGCACATGTTCATCAAAACCTGGCAGAGATGCAGCACTCGATATAGGAAAGGGAATCGAGAAAAAATTTGGAGATGGGTATGATTTCGCTCGCAATACGGTAAGTTATGTCTGCAACTTACTTACGAGTCGTTCTACTTTGTTTGGTTGCTGTTCATCGAATAGCGAATTATTAGTTAACAATGAAGTAACTAGTAATGAAACAAATCATTATGACCATAACACGCTTAGCCCTGCATAAATTTTCGTTTCAATTCTGCCAAGGCATCACGTGCACGTGATGCCTCCTCAAATTTAAGTTCACGCGCATACGCATACATTTGCTTTTCTAATTGTTTTACTTTTTTGGCAAATTCTTTGGGTGTCAGTGTATTTGCATCAAAATAATTTCGCTGTTGAGAAGACTGTTTTTCTTCTTCATACAAAGGCGCATGAATGGCACGTACAATACTGCGCGGTGTAATACCGTGTTGTTGATTATACGTAGCTTGTTTTTTACGTCGCCTTATTGTTTCATCGATGGCACGTTGCATGGAAACCGTGATCCTATCTGCGTATAAAATAGCACGACCCTGACTATGGCGCGCCGCGCGTCCAATCGTTTGGATCAGTGAACGTTCTGAACGTAAAAATCCTTCTTTATCTGCATCTAAGATGGCAACCAAAGAAACCTCAGGTATATCCAATCCTTCGCGCAATAAATTAATACCAATTAAAACGTCGATCGTACCTAAACGCAAAGCACGAATAATAGCAACACGCTCTAAGGTATCGATATCGGCATGAAGATAACGTGTTTTTATGCCATGTTCGGAAAAATATTCGCTTAAATCTTCAGCCAAACGTTTACTCAAAGTGGTCACTAAAACACGTTCATTGATTAAGGCGCGTTGTTTAATTTCAAATAAAAGATCATCCACCTGTGTTGTAACCGATCGTATTTCTATCTCTGGATCCAATAATCCGGTTGGGCGAACTACCTGCTCTATGATCGGACCACGCGCTAATTCATAGGCGCTTGGCGTGGCTGATACGTAGATCGTTTGCGGCATTGAGGCAGTAAATTCTTCAAACGTTAAAGGACGATTATCTAAAGCAGACGGTAAACGAAATCCGTATTCGATCAAGGTTTGTTTGCGCGAACGATCGCCGCGAACCATCGCATGCAATTGGGGCAACATGACATGCGACTCATCCAAAACTAATAAAGCATGCAAGGGCAAATAATTAAATAAAGTAGGCGGGGGTTGACCTGGCACACGACCGGATAAAAAGCGTGAATAATTTTCAATACCGCTGCAATACCCTAATTCCAATAATAATTCGAGATCAAAGTGTGTACGCTGTTGTAAACGTTCACAAGCAAGCAATTGATTTTCTGCTTGCAGGATTTGCAAACGTTGCTGTAATTCTACTTTGATCTGATCGACAGCCTCCAGTATTCGTGCACGCGGCGTCACGTAATGCGTCTTTGGATACAGTGTGAACTGCTCAAATCGTTCGATGACAATACCGGTGAGCGGATCAAAATAACTTAAACGTTCAATTTCATCACCAAATAACTCAACGCGCAAAGCGTATTGTTCTGATTCTGCAGGATGAATATCGATCACGTCCCCGTGTACGCGATAAGTCCCACGTAATAATTGTTGATCGTTGCGCGTATATTGCAATTCAGCTAAACGTCTTAAAAGTTGGCTTTGATCAATTGAGATGCCGCAACGAAGAGGCAAAGCCATTGAACGATATAATTGTGGATCACCCAAACCATAAATCGCCGAAACGGTTGCAACGATAATGACATCTTCTCGTTCTAATAGGGCTTTGGTTGCCGACAAACGTAATCGTTCGATCGATTCATTGATCGACGCATCTTTTTCAACGAAACGATCCGTAGCAGGTACATAAGCTTCAGGTTGATAATAATCATAATAAGAAACAAAATATTCAACCGCATTCTCCGGAAAAAATGCTTTCATTTCACCGTATAATTGCGCAGCCAACGTTTTATTAGGTGCCAAAATTAATGTGGGACGTTGTATTTGTACAATCACTTGAGCGATAGTGTATGTTTTCCCAGAACCGGTTACACCCAATAAAGTTTGCTCAGCAAGACCCTGTCTAATCCCTTCAACTAACGCTGCAATAGCCTGTGGTTGATCGCCGGCGGGTTGAAAGGGTGACACTAATTTAAATTCAGGCATAATAGCGAGCTCACTAGCAACGAAGGACGATCTAAATTCATGAGCATACAATGGGCGAAAAGATTAGCTCACGTACAGTCTTCCATAACACTCAAACTTTCAGCGCGTGCGAATCAATTAAAAGCACAAGGCAAACCGATCATCAATTTAACCGTCGGTGAGCCTGATCAGGACACCTGGTTGTCGATCAAAGAGGCTGCCTGCGTAGCGATCGCAGATGGCTTTACAAAATACACTGCGGTCGACGGCATTGTAAGTTTAAAGCAGGCTATCATTCAAAAATTTATACGTGATAATCAATTGCACTATGCGCTTGATCAAATCATGGTATCCAACGGTGCCAAACAATGTATTTATAATGTCATGCAAGCTTTATTAAATCCGGGTGATGAGGTAATCATCCCCGCACCTTTCTGGACTTCGTATCCAGACATGGTTTTACTCGCTGAAGCCAAGCCCGTCATTGTATCCGCGCAGAAAGAACAATACTTTAAGCTCACTGCTGAACAATTGCAGAAAGCAATTACAAATAAAACACGCCTTTTAATTTTAAACAGTCCTTCAAATCCAACGGGTATGGTCTACAGTCGCCGAGAATTAATGGCATTTGCTGACGTTTTGCTGCAGTATCCTGAGCTCATTATTTTAAACGATGATATCTATGAACATATTTATTGGGGTAAAGAACCCTTTGCTAATATTGTTCAAGTATGTCCGGCATTATATGAACGCAGTGTTGTCATTAACGGCGTGTCTAAAGCGTATGCCATGACAGGCTGGCGTGTCGGTTTTGCCGCAGGACCTAAAGAGTTAATCGCAGCCATGACTACGATTCAATCCCAATCAACCTCGAGTGTCAATTCAATTGCACAAATGGCGGCGTATGCCGCATTGACAGGGGATCAGACCCCGTTATCAGAGATTAAAGAACTGTATTTACGTCGCCATACAATTTTCTACGAAGGACTCAATCGAATCACCGGCATTCATTGTTTACCTGCCTGCGGTGCTTTTTATTGTTTTGCGCAGGTACAAGAAATAATGGATAAGGCCGGTTTCACATCCGATGCTGATTTTGCCGAGTATCTTCTTGAACATGCACAGGTTGCTTGTGTACCAGGTTCAGCCTTCGGCGCGCCCGGTTATGTACGTTTTTCATTTGCAGTGGATGAAACACTGCTTCAGCACGCGCTTGACGCGATAACCTCAACCCTCGTCTCTCTGACTTAAAACCGTTTAAAGAGCCACAAAAGCTCAACCGAAATCCTGTCTACTATACTGCTTAATAAAATTGTAAAAATTTTATACAAGCTTTAGTACTATCGAAGGATTGACGGTTATGGCAAAACCTTTTACCGATGAGCAAGCAGCACAACTTAAAGCAGCACAACTTAAAAGTGTAGCTCCCACTATTACTGAGAAGCAGGCGGCACAGCTTAAAGGGATAGATCCTAGGATTACCAATAAGCAGATAATGGAGCTTGATGAAGCTTTAAGAAAAGCTGGAAAAAAAGATCATCAAATCAAAGCCCTTCGTAAAGAACTTGGCTTAGATTCCGGGAGAATTACTAATAAACATTATAGAAAAAGTGTTGTTACACTCGACGAAGTACAACGGCTAGAATTAGCTAAAAAGCTATTTCACCCTCATACACAAAAGATCCTATCTAGATGGCTTGATTCAAGAGAGCATGGAGCGATTAAATATAAAATAAATGCAATACAAAATAGTCTACTTGCTAATGTTATTCACTTTGTCTCTGACATGCGCGATGGCAGTATTAAAAAATTAGGGAAAGTGGCGACTCGCGAAGCAGTGAGTGCTATACACGAAGCAGCCAAAGCGCAGAAAGAAGCCATTGTTACTATGATCGGAACCCGGATCAATTACAAGCAAGATGAACTCGTAAAACATTTTTTAGAAAAGCCAAGTGAAGCAGTGGTCGCAATGATAGCTGAACAAACACTGAGTCTAAGAGATACACTAGAAAAAAAATTGCCAACGTCTGGATACACTGCCACACCAGGACGTTTTGATAATTATTACAAGGAGATTGGCAGACCACAGCGAGCTGCGCCACCCCTCCCCTTGTCAGCTCAAGTCAGACAAGCGCTTGCAGAACGTGATCAAAAAAAGCAGCAAAAAGAACAAGCACAACCCGAGGAGCAACAAAATATTACACGGCGTCTAGGCCGATAAAAATCTTTTTATAAACGCGCTCAAACTAAAAAACTCCTGTTATGATGAAAAATTGTTTACGCTAGACAATAAAACTTTTTCGAGAAAATACGATGAGCAAATTAAGAATACCGATAGGTGAAAGCGATTTTCGTCTTTTAATTCAAGAAGGTTATTATTTTGTGGATAAGAGTCTTTTCATCAAAGACGTAGTGGAAGATGCGCGTGTAATTTTGATCACGCGACCGCGTCGTTTTGGGAAGACCTTAAATTTATCGATGCTGCGGTATTATTTTGCCAGCGAAGTGGAAGGAGAAAGCACGGAAGGGTTATTTGAGGGTTTAAAGATTCAAAGCGCTCCAAATGAGATACGCCAGCATCAAAGGAAATACCCAGTCATTTTTTTAAGTTTAAAAGCGATCAAGCATGCTAAGTATGAGAATGCGGTTGCGGTATTAGCGGCCTTAGTCGCCGATTTGTACAGAGAGCACCGTGATGTGCTTGTGGGGGATGTATTAGCCGTAGATGAAAAAGATCAATACCAAACGATACTGACTGAGAAAGCGAGTGAGGCGACACTTGAGTTTTCATTAAAGCGATTAAGTGCTTATCTACACCGCTATCACAAAGTAGCGCCGATCATTCTGATTGATGAATATGACACACCGATCCAATCGGGGTATTTAAACGGCTATTATCCGCAGATAGTCGAATTATTTCGGGCATTTTTAGGATCGGCCTTAAAAGACAATCCACATTGTTTCAAAGCGGTGTTAACGGGGATTCTGAGAGTATCAAAAGAAAGTTTGTTTTCGGGATTAAATAATCTGGAAGTGTATTCCGTGATTCATCCTAAGTACGGTCAATACTTTGGCTTTACTGAATCGGAGGTTCAGACCTTGTTAGACAAAGCGGGGTTAAGTGAGAAAACGGAAGGCATTCGTCATTGGTACAACGGCTATCAAATAGGCCAACACATAATTTACAATCCCTGGTCGCTGTTAAACTGTGTTAAAAACGAAGGGTTGTTAAAACGGTATTGGCTCAACACCAGTGACAATGGCTTAGTGAAAGACTGTTTGTATCGTTCGGGATTAATTCACCAAGAAGTATTTGAGCGTCTCTTACAAGGGCAAACGATTCACTGTTTTATGGATGAACAGATCGTGTTTCCTGATCTGATAACCTCGGATGAAAATGAGTCTATCATTTTAAGTTTTTTACTGATGGCCGGGTATTTCAAGGTGGTCTCGATAGACTATACCGAGGAAGGCACGCAGTGTCAGCTCGCGATTCCGAATCACGAGGTGCGGGGTTTATACAGTGAGTTGATCAAGCATTGGTTGGTGGCTGGACAAAAACAAATCACTGTTAGCAAATTTTTAGAGGAATTATTACGGGGAGATATTCCTGCGTTTGAAGAATCCTTTCGATTTTTATTAGAGAACACGATCAGCGTACATGATTTAAGTAAAGAGCCAGAAGCGTTTTATCATGGCTTCATGACGGGACTGACGGCGCATTTACAATCGCATCCGGCGTATGAATTGAAATCAAATAAAGAAAGTGGCTACGGGCGGTATGATTATTTCATTTTATCGAAGGATCCGAAGAAACTAAGTTTGTTGATGGAATTTAAACGGGTAAAATTTGCGCGAACAGAGCAGCCCGCGGTAGAACGGATCGAGGAAGCCTTAGACGAAGCAGCGCAGCAAGGTTTAGCACAGATCGAGGAGAAGGCGTATTACGCTGAAGCGAAACAACGCGGGAGTCAATCTATCTTGAAACTTGCCCTTGCTTTCTGTGGGAAGCGATTTAAATTGGTTTGTGCTCGCTGATTTCCTGGCAATTAAAGTAACAACCCGTAATCAATTATAAAGAATCTGCAATAAACTATCCGGATTGTGATAAGCAGACCATGGTTTGGAAAATAACAGCGCACTGTTTTTATAATGTGGATAGTAATCTACTAACTCTTGTACGCACTGTTTTAATTGCCAGGATTCTTGGTACACAACACCAACGACGCTGATGGGTATCTGATTGAGTCGCAAAAAATGCAACTGTATTTTAAATTGTGATTGCTGAAATTGGAGCTTTGAAAATTGCGTATGCGATTGTAGTTTGAGTAAGATAGTTTGCTCCATTTGATCAACGATACGACATTTTACCACGCTATTTAGATTGATTTTCTTATCATAATAAGTAACCGTAACATTGCATGATTTTAATTCATTACTTATTCGAAGAATATTTAATAACATATGCGTTGCGCCTGAAGGGATAGAATACATATCATTATCTTTTTTCAACACGGTTACACCCGTCATACAATGCTGATCAACAAGCGCTAAATGATACTGTAAAATTGTTTGATTAAGTTGTACTGCCATCCATGTTCCAGCAGGAATAATGACAGGAATACCGGCAGCCATACATTCTGCAAACACACTTGAACTCCGCTGTGCGTAAGCGCAAGCATCATAAGGAATAAGCGCTATATTACTACTGAGTACATAATCCCGATACGTGTGTGAGCTTAGAGATTGTGTTATCACATTAAGCTGTTTCATTTTTAAAATTTTGAATTCACCACACACTGAACGCGCAACTGGATCGCGATCTACCTTGCTAAGACTGGATTGAACGTTCATTACCAATTTGCCTGTATCAAGATATCCATCGCGTAATAATTCAATAAGCTGCGTACAATGACGATAACCTTTCTCATCGCGCGCAACGCCTAAATAATTCATTGTGAGCGGTCTAGCTATCTTTGCTACAGAAGCAGCCGCATAGGATCGACAAACAGGAATTGGGATAGTTTTAAATACAAATACACCCAGATCATTGTAAGAATGCGTCAATAGATCAGTGTCGGTATATAAAAATAAATTATCATTTTTAATGCTATTGCATAATTTTTTAAATAGATCACGCGCGTGAATTTTATAGATCGGATCGGAAGCAGCACTATTCATTTGAGCACATAGATCAAGATGAAATACGCTATGCCATTGACCGCTCATAGTAGAATGACGAAATAATTTAATCAAACCCAATAATAAATAATACTGCATATTAGGTATAAAAATAATATCGTTTGCGGTCAAAGATAATCGTTGACATAGATCGCGCGTTTTTTTAGCAAATCGATCCGCTTTTCTATGCTGAAATTGTTGGTTTATCTTTTGTTTAACGCGTTGCCACGCTTTCAATATCAGCGATTGCTTGTCTGATGGAGAGCATAAATCATCTTTATGATCTTTTAATCGAATAAGTTTGATCAAAGCGCGTGCAGCTTGATACCAATCAAATAAGCAATCAGTCATGCCGCGACGATATAAGAAAATTACTTTGATCGATTTATCAAATCGAACTTTAGAAAACTTACGATGTGCAATTAATATCGGTTCATACGTTTTACTTGCAGCACGCAGTACCCGTAAGGCGTATTCAGCACAATGACCCGTCCAATCACTCAGCGAAGGATCGATCAATATAAAGCGTCGCATGATTAAATAGTATTAAACATTCGCATAACACTGATTGCGCAAAATAGTGTATCCTTTTTTTAATTCGGCGATACCTACATCCAAACTATAACTGGGTTTAAATCCGGTACGCTCAATCTTTTCATTGGATACAGTATAATTACGCTTGTCTGGATCTTCGCCTGTATCTGCTTCTAAAAAAACGAAATCAGGTATTTGTTTTTTTATTTGTGCACATAATTCTAATTTAGATAAATTAGCCGTACTTAATCCAAGATTATATGCTTCATTTTGCATCTGCGTAAAATGTTTCAACACGTGAATAAAGGCATTAGCCACATCACGAATATGAATATAATTGCGTTTAAAATGGCCTTCAAACACAATCACCGCGCGATCATTGACTGCACGATAAACAAAATCATTGACAAGTAAATCAATGCGCATCCGCGGCGATAAACCAAATACAGTCGCTAAACGTAAACTAACGGACTGTCCTGCCGCCAATATGAATCTTTCAGCGGCCACTTTGGTTGTACCGTAAAGTGAAATAGGATTGAGCGGTGTATCTTCGGTACATAAGCTATCTTTTGTGCCAATACCATAGCCGCTGTTCGTAGTAGGATAAATTATTTTTTGATGCCCGTGGCGTAGATCTAACAACAATTCAATTGCTTGTATATTAATAGAGTGTGCCGCGGTGTTATCGAGCGCACACGCAGGTGCCCCAACAATAGCGGCCATCGGAATAATAATATCTGCTTGCTTAAGGCAGGCTTGTAATAAAGTTTTATCACGACAATCGCCGCGAATCACTTGAAAATCTGGATGTGTACAACAAGTCAACAAACTTGTTTGTGAAAATAAAAAATTATCTAAAACAATAACTTTATAATTCTGGCTCAATAAGATGGGCACTAAAATTGATCCGATATAACCTGCACCACCGGTAATAAAAATACATTCTTTTGTCATAATACTTTCCTTTGATCAGGTAATTCTCGTAAAGCACGTTCATAATCTTGAGGTACGCCAATATCGATAAAATATCCCTGAGTAATAAACGCATGCGGACGAATTTTTTGTAATTCTAATGCTAAAAATTCTGCTTCAAATGAAAATTGCTGTGGCAATGAAAAAGATGTTATTAGATCAGGGTTCAGTAGATAAATACCCGCATTAATTAATCCGCAAGAACGATCGTCACCACAAAGTAAAAAATCTACAATGTGATTCTTGTGTAAACGTATAACAGAATAGCGATGACAATCTGTCATAAATTTAAGCGCCAAAGTTAAAGCAGAATGATTTTCTGCATGGTGTCGCCACATATGTTCATAATCGAGCGCTAAAAAACTGTCGCCATTAATAATAAAAACAGGTTGTCGTATTCCCATTGTTTTCAAAACATTCACAATCGCACCGCCTGTGCCGAGCGGATTTTCTTCAACTACATAATCAATCGCAACACCCTGATAATGATTACGAAAATAGGATTGAATTTGCTGATACAAAAAATAAAGTGAAAATACAATACGCGTGATACCGTTGGCGATTAAATATTCAATTAAATACGCTAAAAAAGGTTTACTACCGATTAAAGCCATCGGTTTAGAAGTCTTTGCGTGAGTAATAGAATTCAAACGTGTTCCAAAACCGCCTGCTAAAATAATCGCTTGCATTACTTTATTCTTTCTAAACGATTGTTTGAATAACTCTGCGCATGGCCCAAGGCCTGCGATACATTTTGATCCTCGTTTTGATTATTACAAAAAATGATCTCTGAACCTTGCTGTTCGAATTTAAATGGAACAAGTAATAAATCTTTCAAAGCATGGCATAGTTTTGGTTTATCTTCTGGTCGTACAAAAAACAACATAAAACCACCTCCCCCTGCACCGAGCACTTTGCCACCGAGAGCACCGTGTGCCATTGCATGCGCGTAAATTTCATCAATAAAATGGGGCGAAATACGTGAGGATAATTGTCGTTTTAACAACCAAGCCTCATGTAATAAAGCAGAAAATTCGGTGAGATCGGCAGCGCTTAATAAAATCTTAATGGCTTCATGCGTTATCTGCATCATGCGCTGCATTAAATGCGTTTTACCGGGAATCGCTTCGATCTGCGCTTGTGCAATCTGAGAAGAAGTACGTGATACACCCGTAAAAAATAATAGCAAATGATTTTCTAATTCCTGTAAACGCTGGGCAGCAAGCGTTATAGGTAAGACATGAAAACTACCATCCTCTTTGATTATGATCTGATTGAATCCGCCGTAGCTCACTGCAATTTGATCTTGTACACCCACGTATTCGTGCAACAAATCACGTTCAACATAAATGGCTTCACGTGCTAAACACTGTTTATCGGGAATAACACCGCGCAATTCATACAATGCCTGCAGTAAACAAACTGTAAAAGCAGAGCTTGTTCCTAAACCAGAACGTGCTGGCAGATCACCCTGATGATAAATTTCCAACCCGTGTTGAATATCCAGATAACGCAATACAGCGCGTACAACAGGATGCTGCAGCTCGCTGTAATGAGGCACTTCTTCTATTTTTGTCCATGTCATTCGGTATTTATGTTGAAAAAAAGGCGGCAATATACGACAACAGAGATAGCAGTAATGATTGATCGTTGTTGATAAAATCACGCCGCCATGTTCTCGATACCAAACATCATAATCAGTACCGCCCCCAAAAAACGACACACGAAATGGCGTACGACTAATAATCATCCTGAAAGCCTTAAAAATCCATTTATAAAAACTAAAAAATATTATGCACTATCGCGTAGAAGCTTTGCTTTATCTGTTTTTTCCCAGGTAAAATTTTCCTCAACACGACCAAAATGGCCATAAACAGCC
>JABDAQ010000020.1 GCA_013289115.1 Gammaproteobacteria bacterium | reverse complement strand
TCCAAAATAAATTAGTGCATGATGTGAGAGATTCAGATGTTATCGATTTGATTTTCTCACACAGTTCAATGTGTTTCTGCTTAAACTTATTTAGTTTTTCAGAACATTGTTTAAATACCTTAATAATATTGAGTCTATGTGCTTGAAAACATTTAGAAATATCATCCTTAACCATGGCAATCATCGCCATGGTTTTAACATTCTCTTTTATAATTTCTATCGATAAGATCCCTCCCCTCCCTTTAATTTCGTTCTTGAATAACGTAATTGCTTCATCGCCTGCTTTATACTGATAAAATCGGAGCGTTACATTACTGGGCACTAAATCAGAATTATCGAAAAAAAAAGGCTGCAGTGCATCTAAAATATCTTCTTGATCATCAATAAAATCAAAAATAATCTCGGCATTTGGATGCTCTGAGGCTATTTTATGAAACTGCATATACAGCAGGTCTACCTTACTGGATTCAGGAACAGCTCTTGAAAACTCCCGAACCGTAGAGCTTACCTTGAAATCTCTGTAGTTCTTTAATGCATTATCATAGCTCTCACCAGGCTCTTTATCACAGTAAATATCAGACAGTAAAGTTGTATCAAAAACACAAGGAATACTACAAACACTCATAGATCGCTTGGATGCTTCATGAAAAAAAGCTTTAAATACTGGGAAACAAGACACACCAAATGATTTCTCTTTTTTATAAGGTACACGATTCATATAATCCTCAAGTATCCCTTTTCGAAGAGTTCCCATCAGACAAATCTTTTTTATTACCTTTAATTCTTTTTTTGAAGCACCATCAACATAATCGTTCTCTATATGCCGAAAAATAGGTCCATTTTCATGAATCACTCCGGCAATAAACCAGTCTTCCTCTTCTTGCTTTTGTTGATTTTGCTCTTCTACATTCTCTGAGTATTTTTCATAGTTTGGTTTGTTACCCAATTTCCATTTAGACCAATCACCTGTTAAACAGTTATCAAAATCTACAGAAAGAGCATGTATAGTATCTATCATATTTATTTTTAACCTTAGTAATGAACAGGAGTCACTATTTCTCGCGCAAAAGTTTCAAACGGTTCGCTTACAGATTCTCTAAAAAAAGCAAACGTACTCTGAGCCGTTTCTTTCGCTAGGGTATACAACACGGTCCCTGCTTGACAACTCATCTTTTTTGCTTGCTCGATCACCTTCTGCCCACATTCAACGCGCGCTTGCGAGGATTCCTGTCTCGCTTGAACTACCTTGATCCGCTCCGGATCCTCTGGCACCTTGCTTAAA
This sequence comes from Gammaproteobacteria bacterium, assembly GCA_013289115.1. Taxonomy (GTDB): domain Bacteria; phylum Pseudomonadota; class Gammaproteobacteria; order Diplorickettsiales; family Diplorickettsiaceae; genus JABDAQ01. The sequence continues at coordinate 20,176 of JABDAQ010000020.1, read as the reverse complement.
AGTTGATTCCCTCCAACCCAGGCAAAGATCCCTTGAACAATTTCCATCAGTAACTCGCCTATCGGTACGCCTGTGTATTCTAGAATCTCTAACGCATACAGTGCGCTTAGCTTGATTCCAAAGGATAGATAGTCTGCTTCTCTTAGCGCTAAATACACTAACGGGGCGTGTTGCAGTATCCCTAAACAACGTCTCATCATTTTATACGGTACATGTTGCACCGTGAGTCGGCATAAACTGCTGAATAATAACCCTATCTCGCCGCAACTCTGAATCACTTCCGCTAATAACCCTGCACTGAGAATCATTGGATAGACGAGTCGCTTGGGCAGCTTGCTTTGTATCTTTTCGTGAGAAATACACGCTTTGATCCAAAACGCACACAGCCCTTCTTTGCTTCTCCCTTCACTCATCCGCTCTATTACTTGGTATGACATCACTCCGGGATGGTTGTATTCCCATACCTTGAATCCGTACGCTTGCCATAAATCGCCTAGCTTCGTGATCTCTAGTATCATCAAGACCGCTTCTTTTACTACGCTGTCTTTTATCCTTGTTATCGCTTCTTCTACGTATTTCCTTTCCCTTAGATGACTTCTGAGTGCGGCTGAATAGTGCTGGCTTATCTGTGCTTCGAACAGCGGCTTCCCTACTTCCGTGCAGTACTCCTTTCCTTCTTGCTCCCAACATACCGTCGCTTCGTTTAGTGCTCCGTTGTACTTCACTTCAATCCTTCGAATCGCTTCTCTTCCGTAGTACGCGCTTTCTTGCTGATCAAAAATCTCTATCTCTAATGCTTTCTCTTTCGCTTGACTCCAACAGTACACTACTAATCCTTGTTCCCCCAGTACCCCCCATTCACAGTGCCAAAATCGCTTCATTATCGCTTGTAGCCTTAATTCGTGCCTCCCTGTTTCTCTGCGCGTAAATCCTGCCTCCGCCACCGGTATCACTGCAAATCCTATCAGATTGATTCGCCTCCTTAGATAAATTATCCCTACCGCTGTCATCAATACCCCACTCGTAATCCCTCCTAAATAATAAAACCATCCATTTACATCATTCAAGCCCGCTTCCTTAATCTCAATGACCTTCGGATTTTGAGCCAGCGCAAATAATTCACTCTTGGATTGATGAGAAAATAAATTCAGGGGCAGGATTCCTTGTCGGGTCAACAACAACCTTGCATTTAATGGAATATTCACTAAAAGTCGTTCCTTTACCCTTACAGCAGTCTCGCTCACCCATCTAGGAAAACTTGTATTACTTTCAACGGAAATTATATTTACTAAGCTTTTTGAAAAATCTTCTATATTGTCTTCAATGATACGTCCTTTAACTGCGACTAAGCCATGCGGTTTATAAAGACGATAGGTTATTTCGTCATAAACAAATTGTTGTACCTTAGAATCATACGCAATCCATTTTTCAGTTTTAGTCGTTGAATTATAAAGAGTAAAACCTAAAAATCCCTGAGATGCGATAGTTCGAAATAAGTTTTCTTCGCTTAAAAATTTATAGACATCCTTAACATTGATTACGGTCAAATCCACACTATCACCTAAGGTATAAACTGCCTGTTGCGTTCGATTATCAGTTAATACGTAATAACCTTGGACAATGACAGAATCATTAGAAGGATACTTCCGGATACTGAGTGCAATACTCGTGTTAGAAACAAATTCTAAAACACTATTATTAAAAGAAAAATCATTCAATGGCTGCGCAAGTTTTATCTGAAAAAGCGTATACTGAAGTTTAATCACACGAGGGGCTTGCGCAACGGTCGTATTATCGCATTTGAAATACACCTGAAATTGTTTATTTTTTTCTAAATAATAATTTGTTTCACCTTCCCTGACGTCCACGACGAGATTTTGATATTTCTCTACATAAAAACAAACGGGATTTTTATCATTGCTACGAAGTCCTTCCACTTGAATCGAGGAGGCATTCAATTGCACTGAACCTGACATGATATATTCTTTTGGAAAGCTAATTATTAATTCGTTTGCATCGTCCAAGACAAAACGCGGTCCTATTGCGCCTGCCTGCAACTCGCCCTTATCAATTGTTACTTCAACCATATTTTTTATCAAATAGTGAAATTCAAGCGGTATATTCAGCGGGAGAAAAAAAATACGTACCGTAGACACATCTTTTGCTTCAATCTTGCTTGGATGATAATTAGGACCCACAATATAGGTAATTTCATTCGTATAATTTTTAAAATGATCGGCTGTAAATTGAGTGACAGGTATATTAAAAGATGGGTCGACTATATTAGGCAGCATAAGTGTTTGAATTAATACATACATTGATTTCTCTTGCAAAAACGGACCGCCGATGATCTCCATAGCCCCAAAACAAGGATTAAAAACAGCAATAAAATTTTTACTTGAGTCTGATGTACAATTTGATTTTCGTATAAGGCCCGCTAATCCACCGGTGATGTTGACAGGACTTTCAGGAAATTTATCGCCTTCTTGCATCATGGTGCTAGTCACTACACTCCATCCTTGCTCAACTTCTTTAGTGCGTAAGAAAATACTATTTTCTTGAAAACTTTCTCCGTTTGTTGCATTTAAAATTATTTGTAACCGATGATAAGGCGCGATTACATAATATTTTTCAAGGTACACAGGAGCATACACATCCATAACAGGGCCACCTTCCAGAACCGCTGGCCTCGAAGGTTGATAGGAAAACTCAGGTGTGTCAATGAACAGATATTTATTCTTCGCAATTTGATCGCGAATCTCTTTCGGCAGCTTCTCGAAGTTTATGTTTAGTAATTTTCGCGTGAGTAAAGGAAGCGCAATCAGTGCTTTACAGAAATTCCTTCCCATTATTTTTTCAAGTTGCTTGATTTGATCCACTTGCATAGTACGCAGCATAGCTTCAGTTAATTGGCCCTCTAACCATGATTTTTTAAAATCTAAAACCAGCGCAATCGAGTCCCAAAAAGAAACTTTAAAGGGAAGTTTTTCTCTTAAATAATTAGCCTCAGTGATTAATTGATGAATCGTAATGCCAATATCCAATAAAATACCGACAGGTCCGAGTTCTAAACCAAATGCTTCAGCCACCATGGAACTAAAAAGCACGGTATTGTCAACTAATAAATTGATAGCTTCTCTTCGTTCAGGACTTCCAGGTGCACTTTCTCGCATTTGCTTTACTGACACAAAAAAGCCATTAAGCAATAAGATTTTTCCTAAAGGTGACGCAATTGATTTAGATAAAATACTCGTAGATTTAGGAAACATCCGCATAAACAAAGGATGCGCCATTAAACGCTGAGCTGCCTGATCAATGGTTATATCACTGCCCATGATGAGAAACAGATTTTCTAAACTGCGACTATCGCCATTAAAAGCCTGCATGATTGCTGGCGCTAAAAAAATACCTTGACGTGTGTAAGCAATTGTTTTTGAAAGACCAGAGCGTACATTTCCATGCAAATCCTTAATATTCGCTATTACTTGATCGATTTCTTGAGGAGTAAATTCCTTGGATGTTAACGCCGCGCGTATGTGTTGCTCACCGATTTGTGTGAATCTATCCTGATCAATCGCTTTATTTTGGATAGAAGTGTTTTTTAGTTCCGCGATGATAGCTTGATTGAACGCTGTTATATGACCTACTGCCTCTAAATCAAGATCGGAATTCGCACACGCTACTTTTTGAATATCATAGCGATTTAAAATCTTACCTAAAGCAATTTGCTGCTCAGACTTCAACTGCCATAATTTCTGCGCAAATTGATCACCGCGCAAAGTAATTTTTAGATGATTATCTTTAAAAAAGTTTTTAGATAACATTTCAATATCAGGCACTCGATCCTGTATCAAAAAGAATGCACGCACTTGACTGATCTCAAGTCCTTCGATTTGATTATTATTGTCTTTCAATAATTGCCGATCAGAACGAAAATCCTCCTGACTCATTGGATCAAGATGCGCGTATAAACTAGGCGTTTCTAAGAAGCGATAGTAGGAAATGCGCAGCTCATCCCATTCTTCATTCGGAAGTAATAAAGCAGCATACCGCTGTAACAACTCAGGCAAGGTAATATCTGGATGAATAGGTAAAGCACGATGACCATTCACTTGAGGGCAATAAACACGCATCCTCTCTTTATTTTCGCTGAATTCACGCTGAATATTTAAATAAATACTGTCTCCCTTTGTATTTTTTATTTCAATAAATTGTGCTTGATCCTTGTTTTTAATTTCTTGTAAATAGCTGGGTTGTTCTTCTTTGAGTGCTTGAATATACGCTGAAAATTTTTGGAGCTTGACTTGTTCGTTTAAACTACGATTGATTTTTCCTTCATGTTTTATTTCGTAAATGTTTTTTAGATTTCTTAAAATGTTCACGCGCTGTATTTCATCTGCACCCGCTAGCATCAAAACAGATCCTTCATTTTCTTTTTCATCAAATAAAACAAAAGGGTCGTATTTCTCTTCTTCGCGCGTGCAAAGCACAGCGGCGCGTTTATCAATACGCGATGAAATTGCAGCTGTATTGTCGCAGGAAGCAGCCTGAGCAGTAGGCACCTTAACCGTCGTCCAAAATCTTGATTTAAGATCCCAATATTCCTTAAATTTTTTAAGATCATTCAGCGAATTTGATAAATCTTTATCCAGCTTAATCCAAGGGTGAATTTTTAGTAATTGCTCAAAAGCCGGCGTTGTATCTTCTGTTCCAGGTATTAAAAAAACAGCGCCGAATCGTGTTAACAGTTCTTTTTTTACTGCTTCAGAAATATCAGACCATATAGCAACCGCTCTGCGCCTTTTTATATCCGCTAGTAAATACTTAAGCTTTTTAGTGCCTTTAGAGTCTTTGCGATCTTTTAGATCTAGGCTGAGTACATGGGTGATCATGGCTTCATTCACAATGATAGGAAATTGCGCTATGGCCTCTTTAAGTGTGTTAGATCGTGTTGGATCTACATTGAAATTTGCAAAATAAAGTAAATCAATGATTTCCTTTCGACGCGTAATCTCTCGTTCTTTATTATCCGGCTCCATCGCAAGATCTAAGGCAGTTTTCCCTTCACTATTCTTTAATTGAAGATTTGCGCCTAGAGCAATCACTTTTTTTATCGCATTTACTTTCTTACGTTGAATCGCCAACATTAAGGGAGTTTCTCCATCAAGATTAGCTGCGTTGACGCTCTGATGAATCGAAATCGATACTCTCTTTTTAGTTTCATGAACAATAAACTGAATAACCTCAGGATCATCGCTCAATGTAGCGCAATGTAAAACGGTATAACCGTATATATTTCGCGCCTCAAGATTCGCACCTGCATTAATTAATACTTCAATCAAAGGTACGTTATCCATTTTCTGCACAGCAAAATGCAAAGGCGTGTCCCAATCTTGATTCAGTGCGTGCGGATTTGCTCCCACTTCGAGTAATCGCTCAGTGATACTTAGATGTCCTATCAATGAAGCAAAATGTAAAGCGGTTGAACCATATTTCGTTTTTTCTTCGATAGGCGCACTATTTTCTAATAAATAGTTTAGGATCTCCAAACGATCTTCCTCAGAAGCTTTATGCGCTTGTGCCGCTAAATGAAGATGTGTCTTCGTATCCGATGTGGTTAAAGAAAGATCGGCTCCCTTTTCTTTTAAAAGTTTTAATACATCAAGATACCCCATGGTAACGGCCCAATGTGAGGCAGTAGAACGTTGAATGACATTTCCCGTTTCTGTTTTGATTACTACGGCAGTCTTCAAATTAATATCGATGTGATTGGATTGAAGTAAAGCGGCCAGAACGTTTATATGAGGCGCTGTCGTTGCGATATGTATGGCAGCGAATCCCTTATTGTTTAGATCATTACTATCTGGCGCTAAATTGTTTTCCAATAAATAATGAACGATCTCTACGTGCCCACGAGATGCTGCTTCTTGTAAATGCGTCCAACCTTCTTGTGTTTTACAAGAAAGATCAGCACCGCTGTTTCGTAAAGCCTGTAAGATCTTAAGATGACCTTGACGGCAAGCAAGATAAGAAGGTGTTGCGGCATCTACATTTTTAACATGAACGTTTGCTCCTTCTTTCAATAATAAATCAACCATGTCTTCATTCTTTAATGCCACAGCTATATGTAAAGCAGTCCACGCATTATCACCGGCCAGATTAATGTTTAATTTCTCTTTAGCTGTTAAAAGCACTTTCATCATATCAATTTTTTCATTGACAACAGCGCTCAACCAAGGTGATTTTCCTTCATTATCGATAACATTTACTTCAATATTCGGTTGTCGCAATAAATACTCTACGGCAGAAAGGCGGTGTTCTCGAACCGCAAAATGTAAAGGCGTTGCACCCCCTTTGCCGCGCAGATTAACATTTGCACCTGGCTTGCTCCCTGCTGTGTTAGGCGCACAAAGCATCTTCATTAAATTAACATACCCTTTAAATGCCGCAATATGTAAAGCAGACCATCCTCGATTACTCAGCTGATCACGCTGGACGCCTTGTTCAATCAGTTCTTCCAGCATGCCTGAATCGTTATTTAAGGTGGCCAAAATTAAAGCAGACAACCCTCTTTTATTCACTTCATCAATATTTACTTTATCTTTATATTGAGTTCCGAGTTGATGAACCAAGTCTTTATGACGAAAAGACGCAGCCAACAGAAAAGGAGACCAACCATGTACACCAGAAATTCCTAATTTTGCAGCTTTGTCTAAAAATTCTTTTATGATTGTAGGGTGAGCATTTCGAACGATCGCTAATTGAAAGGGATTAAATCCTTCATTGTTTTCTACGTGAAAATCACTATCTGATTGGCTTTTAAGAAAAATGAATGAAGACTGACGAGACAGGAACGCTGCGTAGTGTATCGGCGTTCCTCCTGTATGATCAGCATGATTAAACAACACTCCTTTTTTCTGTAAAATTTTAAAAACTTCTTCAGAAGCGTCTCCTTCTACTGCATAAAACGCAGAATTCCAACCACGTTCATCTTCACTATTGCTATCCAATTGAATTTTGAGACAATATTCCAGTTTGATGAGATCATTTTTTCCAGCGGCTTCGCGCAATTCACTATCAAAAATTTGCATGAGAGTTGTTACGTAATCTTGGTTTATTGATACAACAGAGGCAGCAGGCTGAATCTCAAGTTTCTTTAAGTAATCTGTCCAGCGCGGCGATTTTTTGAAGGTTTTAATCGCATTTTTATGTTTTTGCAGTGGAACAGGCAATACCGTTTCATCAAGTGCTACGATTCTTTTTTTATCCACTATCTCTTGCACAAGATAATCTTGCATGAGTGAATCTCCCAACAATTGTTTTAATGCAATGAGAGCCTCCCCATCTTGTATCAATTGTGGAATATTTTTTATTAATTCAGAAAAAAAATTAGGCTTTAAAACATCGATGAGTGTGTCGCCATGAGCCAAATAATTACGCAATGAAAACGCTTCAGGTAGAGATAAATCGACTAATAAAATAGCGCTTAAATTTAATTGTTTTACAAAAGAATAAGCCGACGCTTTTAAAAGATTTTCCCAAATATTGTCTACATCAAGTAACAACATTTCAGCCGCTAAGACGAGCGATTTTTTATCAATCGTTGGATCGTTTTTTAATTCAACAACTTTATTTAATTGATTCAATCTTTCTAGAAAAAATTTTTCAAAACGAACTTGTTCATTCTCTTTAAATAATACATCTAAATCCTTTTTAATATTTTGTGGTAAATCGAGAGAAGTAGAAAACCGTTCAAAGGCCCTACTTACGCTTGTTATAGATTCATTCTCCTTGATCGCTTTAAGCAAAGCACCGTACGTATCTAGAATAGATGTCATTAAGTTTTTTGCTTTTTCTCTAAGCTGCGCATCCGTAGAAAAAGTAGAAAAATAAGCTTTTAACTCTATTGTCTTCTTAATTTTACCAGCGCCAAGAAGCTGGTCGATCAACGCATCATATTCTTCCCTGGTAGCTATGACGAGATTTCCTTCAAAAAAATCAAGCAATTTTGTTTTGACGTGATGAAATTGCTTTTTTTTCTCGATATTATTTACTAGGTTCTCGTACTCTTTAGGTGAAATTTTAGTTTCTGTTTCAAAGAGCAAGCTGTCAAAATAGGTATCAAAAATTTTATTTAAAAACAAATTTTGATGGAATTCAAATAGACAATCCTCTAACAGTTTTTTTTCAGCGTGATCCAATTGCGGCTGCATTTCGACTGCAAACAAGTAAAGTTTATTTTCTGGAATAGGCCCATAATTAAGTTGTTCTAATAACTCAAAAAATTTATCTTTATTCGTTAGATTCAATGCGATTGCATGCATTAAACGGTACTTGGGAGCAAAGACTTCGATCAATTTATCCAGTGCTTCCTCGGATAAATTAGTATCGATCGCTCTTATCTCTTCACGCAACAAAAAATTATCTGCAGCCAATTCCGGTTTTAATTTTCGATAAATCCATTCGTTTGATTGAAACGTATGCTGAATGAATTCATCGTAAATAATAGTTAATTTTCGTGTTTGTTCGGCCGATCTCGTTTTATGTAAGGTAGATAACTCACTAATTCCTTCTGTTTCTGAAATAGACGTTATCGTCGATTTACTCGGTATAATATGATTTTGTTTAAAATAATAGAGCTCGTTTATCGCAGCTTGCACTCCTGCTTCAAAGACTTGAATTTCATTTTGAATTCCCTGCGATAATTCTTTATTATTTTTAAATTTTTCTTCAAGTCCTTCTATATTTACTCGTATTTGTTTTAGATCGATCCTCAAAATAATTGCTTTAAATGCATTTCCCTTTTCAATTAACAATGAATTACCAGAATTTATAAGTTTTTGACAGATATTCTCTAATTCTTTTCGGATGTCACCAAGATTCTGCTTATCTTTTATATCGTCTAAAATTGATTGAATCCCTAAGGAAGTAACAGGAAGTTTGACCTCTGATATTAAATTTTTAATTTGTTTCAATTCCGTTCTATATAAAATCTTTAAAACGACTATTTTTATCTTTTCTAAATCTTTTTGAACTTTTTTTAGAAGCGGTAATTTATTTTGCTTAATAGATTGTCTTACAGAACAAATAAAGCTACCACTGTGTGAAAGAAGATCCCTCAACTCGGTAAGATGACGAATCGATACACCTAAATCCTTTAATTTTTTCTGCATCAGATCGGATAAATGAGGTGATTCTTTTGTATTTTTAAAATATTCGCCCGTCACTTGGAGCGCTCTTTCGATGACAGCTTCACCCCATTCTTTTTCTTTATCAAGATCAAGCGGTAACGCCACATTCAGATAAGAAATAATATGATTTAAGGCGTAAACATCTTGTTGTATCTCGTCAAAAATAATTGTTTGTGCTTCCTGTGGCTGTTCTAAATTGACTTGCTGCGATGCTTGGGCTCCTTTCAATATTTCGGCAAAATGATCGAGTGGTTCAAGCCAATTTTGTTGATCATTCAATTGAAACTTGTATTGTTTAAAGCGCTCTTGTATTTCTAACAATTCCTTCCTATATAAACGTAATTCTTCCCAGTTTATTTTATTTTTTAAAGGATTTTTTTGTGCTGCGATAATCGATTTTCGCACCCGATCATGAAGCAAATCGCATTGTTCGTAGTCTCTGAACAAAGACATAAATTGATTGAGATAAACCTCTATTTTTACGCCTTCATCACCAAAAGAAGCATGATACGCTGGGTAGCCAATTGCTTGTTTGAGTAAATAGAGATTTTCAGAAATCAGAGATAATACAAATTGTTCAAGTTTGGGCAGAAAGATTTTTTTAGTCGCCGTAGCATTCGAATACACTTTAAACGCTTTAATGGCTCTCATAATGGCCATTTTTCGTTTTTCAATTGCGATCTGCGTACCTTTATGTGTTTCTGCTTGATTAACCAGATCCTCAACCTGATCCATTTCTTGCAAAAATTGATTTAAAACTAAGGTATCATCGCTATCTTGGGGAGAAGCATTAGGCATAGGTAGTTCCTTCTTTTTATATTTTTAAATGGAATTTTTTATTTTAAAACGCATCTACCTGCAAGGCTTCAAAACGCAATTTCTCAGCGTTACATAAAGCAAGCTGCTCCGCTTCGGTTAAAATGCCTTGCTCTTTTGCAAGTAGAGCTTGCTGTATTTTATTCAAATCATACGGTATATGTTTTTCGTGCACCGCTTGTCGCAATTTATCATAAATAGGTTTTATTTCGCTATAACGTTGAAAAGCGGATTCAACACAATAGACAGCATCTTCTAAACGATCACCGACGTAACATCCTCGCGTCAGACGATCACGAAATGCGCTTGGTTGAGTCATCGTCTGCACTAAACGCGCATCCAAGGTATCATCAGGCAATCGATAGCTACGACCGAAAGGAAAAATAATCCAACGTAAAATACGACCTACTATTTTCTTCGGAAAATTATTAAAAAATTGATCGAACGCATCTTGAATCTGATACAAACAATACTGCAGGGCCCAGATCGCATGACATTTATCTTCCTCTGAACTCTGTACTTGCTGCAGTTTTAATACGCTGCTGGCTAAATATAAATAACTTAATACATCGCCTAGACGCGCTGATATATTTTCTTTGCGTTTTAACGATCCCCCTAAGATAAGTAAACTTACATCGCTCGCTACACTTAAAGCAAGCGACATACGCGTTATCTGTCGATAATAGCGCGATAAAATTTTTGGAATAGGTTTTGTAAAAAAACGATCTAAATACAAAACAAAACCAAAAATCTTTATTAGATTTTTACTAAAAAAACGTAGGTGTTGTACTAATAAATGATCTAAATCGGACCAATTTTTTTGATCAAGTGCACGCATTTCTTGCCATAAAAACGGATGACAACGTAAAATACCCTGGCCAAAAATAATAAGATTACGCGTTAAAATATTGGCACCTTCTACGGTAATACAAATCGGCACAGCAATGTACCCTAAACCTAAATAATTACGAGGGCCTAATTGAATGCCGCGGCCTGCATGAATATCCATCGCGTCATTTACAACGCGGCGCGCCAATTCAGTCATATGATATTTTGCAATTGCAGATGCCAAGGCAGGTTTTTCATGTATCACTATCTGGGCGACAGTAAATTGACGCGTTGCTTCCATCAAATAAGTAAATCCAGCAATGCGCGCCAAAACAGTCGCGACTCCTTCAAACCGTGCGATGGACTGATTGAATTGCTGACGTAAAACACTGTATGCACCGGTTAATCGATACGCCAATTGCGCTTCAGCCGCAGAAACAGCCGGCAAAGAAATACCACGCCCTGCTGCCAACGATTCCATCAACATCTGCCAGCCTTGACCTAAACGCTCAGCGCCTCCAATGACACAGGTTAAAGGAATAAATACATCATGCCCTTCAAGAGGACCGTTCATAAAGGCTAAACCCATGGGAGCATGACGCTGGCCGATCTGTACACCCGGTAAATGAGCCGGAACTAAGCAAACAGTAATGCCAAGTTCTGTTTTAGCTCCGATCAAATGATCTGGATCAAATAATTTAAAGGCCAAACCAATTAAAGTGGCAATCGGCGCGAGCGTAATATAGCGTTTAGAAAAATTCAAACGAATCCCTAAAACATCGTTTCCTTCATAAACACCGCGACATATCTGACCATGATCAGTAATCGAGGCCGCATCACTGCCTGCGTCAATCGTAGTCAAACCAAAACAAGGAAGTTCCTTCCCAGAAGCAAGGCGGGGCAAATAATAATTTTTTTGTTCGACACTCCCATAACGCAATAATAATTCAGCAGGTCCTAAGGAATTAGGAACCATTACATTCACCGCGGCGCTGACCGAACGCGTTGCGATCATGAGCACAATCGTTGAATGCGCTAATGTAGAAAAACCCAAACCACCGTATTGTTTTGGAATAATTATGCCCAAAAAACCCTGTGTTTTTATATAATCCCAAACAATCTCTGGCAGATCATGAACGGTATAAACAATTTTATAATCCTGCAATAGGCTACACAGTGTAGGCACTTGATGATTTAAAAAATCCTGTTCTTCTTCCGTCAAAACAGGCATGGGTAAATCTTGTAATAACTTCCAATCTGGAACACCTTTGAATAGATAATGTTCCCATCCTAATTCACCTGATTCTAAAACGATTTGTTCTGTAGGACTGATCGCGGGCATTTTTTTTTGCAGAACGCAGCCTAAAGGTTTAATAAACAAACGAATACGTACGGGACGACAAATTACGCTGAACAAGAAAAATACGATAACAGCGAATAAAAACCATTCCATGGTTGAAACCTATTCCCTAATAGAAATACAGTTTTACAAGTTTAGTTTATTAATGTTAAAAGAATAGAATTTTACTGATGATACCGACGTAGTAGCATTATTAACGGGTTTTGAATTTTTATAAAATTCTAGATCATATTTAGCCTCAGGCCACAAAATCTCGCTAACAGGAAGCACTTTTTGCTTATCTAGTACCTCTTTACGACGGTTTTCTACATCATCTATTGCTTCGTATCCATTTTCTTGCGTTGACATCATGATATTTTCATTCCTAAGAATCGCAGGACGAAAACGACTGCAACAACATGTATACGCGAATGCACATAATACAAGCAGTGCAGCACAACCGGCCAACCCAATTAAGATCGTTAACTTTGGATTCTTATCAACAAAATTGAAAATGGAATTTATTACATCAGAAAAAAATTGAGTATCTGTGGAAACCTCTTTTTCTAATTCTACTGTGGGGGAGATCGTCTCAATGTACATAGTTTGCCTGATAAAAATTAGGATGATTGACGTAGTTCTCTTGCAACGACCTGTTATTCAACAACCTGTCATCGTAAAATGTATAAGTATTTACTTGGTTATCATGTGGCTCTCTACAATCAGGAAGAGCTACTGCATTGCTTACTAATGCCACATCAGTATTATTATTAGTAGTAGTTGTCGCATTATTAGGCAGACAACGCATAGGCCTTAATGGAATCGCTTCAACGCCAGATTGATTTCCTATATTCAACAAAGGATTAGAACGACAGTTCTGAAGGTACGTTGGCAATTCTAAAAATACTAGCCAAATCAGAAAAAACGTAATTATATATATAATTACACCCATTAGGATTGGGTTTCCAACGATAAAATCCCACATGAACTGAAACGCATTTTTTTCTTCTGTAGGGGAAAATGTAGAAGATTGAGTGATAATCTCAGGTGAAGATGACTGTGTAATATGATCTGAAGATGAAAAAAATTGAGTGCTCGATGAATGATGACTCGGTGAGTTTATGGTATTCAAAAGGAATTTAATACTTTTTTTAACCGCTTTCGAAGGATAAAAATCACTACAATTCGGGCGCGAATAGGTAAGGTTTAGTTGGGAAGATAGATTGCCAATCGATTCATTGGATAAAGACGCAAAGGTTTTTTTATTTTTAATACTGGAAGAGGCAAACTCAATCACTTTCAAAATATCTTCGCGAGGACCTACAACCAGTACGTTAGATTTGGAAATCAAAACACTCTCAATAGAATGTCCTTGAAAAAAACATCGGATTGGAAATAACTCAGCCGTTTCATTCACGAGTGTGCGCCAGTCATTTCTTGATTTCACAAAACTAAGCAAGCAACCATCACGCGTTTTCTTAAGTACAACTTTCATGAGTTTTACAGGATTGCAGACTTGATCAGACACATCGTGTAAAATTGACCACTTCGTTAAATTTAAAATAGATTTCCAGTTCCAATTGGAAGGATTGCTTACTCCACAATATTCTCGAATTAATGCTGCGCAAAGATTCTCAGCATCTTTTATCCAGTTGCTTTGTTGTTTTGGAGTCCACATAGTGATTTATTTTATTTAATTGATTTTATTTAATTGGATGCCATTTCGATCATTCTCATTTTGCGGCAGTGGAGCATAAGAACTACAGCGCGCATACACAATCCATGCAGCCATGCAAAGAAGCATCGCAGCGCCTCCTCCTAATGTCAGCCCCAAGGAATGCTGCGTCATGAAATCTACGAGCGATCCATGCACACTTTTCTCTTCCGTTAATTCTGTTGAGATAGGAGAAAAAAATTGAGTGCTAACGTTGGTAGCTAACTGTGTGACATTATCACTCAATGATTTGATCGTGTTTACAACATCAATATCTGACCTAGAAAAAAAACCAGTACAATTGACCGGAGGTATGTCTTTTAACATTTCTTCAGGAAGAAGCCTTTCAGCCTCTTCTTTAGAATAAACAAACTGCATTTTTTTTAAAATCCATTCAGGGCCTGCAATGAGAATTTTATAGGGAGAGGGAGGTGGAAATAAACTTGGAATGCCGGCGAATGCGAGATCACATTGTGCTTTCAAAAACGCTGTTTGCTCGTCCGCTGTTTGTAACGCTTTTTTGGATAACTTAATACCAATTAAACAGTTATCTTGAATAGATGCTGATATCGCACTTACAACGTTGTTCTCACAATCAAACTTATAGTTAAATTTCAAACCTCTCCAAGATATTGGACTCTGTTTGAGTGTCCAATCTGAAGATAAAGGATTGCTATCACTTGCACAATATTTACTAATATGCAAGCGACATAAACCAGTCAATATTGGCATCCAACCTAAAGTCAGCATACCGATCGCCTCTTATTATTTTTATTGTGGTAAATATAAATGAGTATTGCTTAAGCTACAAGCAATGAATTATTAACAAAACTTAAAATTCACGCCAAGAATTTCTTCCTAAAAGCGCATAATTTTTTTTCGATCCACAGGAACGATTCAGGCTACAAACGTACGTACTCTGTAGTATTTTCTCTGTTTGATTCGGTAAACTTGCCTCAGCTGTAATGCGATAATAATGACCTAATTCTTTAGTACTTAAAATACAAGGAGTGATTTGCAAATCAGTTATCTGATAACTCACTTGGTACCCTGCGTAATTAAATTTTTCTGTGTGCCGCGCGTGTGGAGAACAAACATGTTCTTCAGCTTGCAATAATCCAGCTTCGGCAGCGTAAAATTCTTGCAAAGGTGCTAAATAATTCCAAGTCATCTTGTGTTCCACCTGTAAACGTGTCAACAATGACAGCGACAAGATAGACAAAATCGTTAAAAATAATAACGCGCTCGCTGCTATAAATCCTGTTTGCTGCCCATGGTTTGACATTTATAGATCGTCACGTTGACGCAACGCAATCACACTGCTGTAAATCTGACGCAGCAAACGATCGTGCGGCGTATAGTGCTTGCCTAAAAATGTATAAGGAATTGGACGCGCAGAAAAACTTTGAACACTATTGAGTAATAAATAAATTTGCAGGCTGCGTACTTGATCCCAGGATTTCACTTGATCTGCGTTGACATAATCAAGTTGTCCATTATGCGGGATGCCCAATGTAATCGCCATAGTTTCAGCCCCTTCTATAAATTCGATAGGTTTACTTTTCGCAGCATTTAAGTCACGCAGATATAAGGCATAGATTGGCTGCTTTGTTTGATTAGTACGGCCCGTATTGGCAATATAATAAACAAAAGTATGAATCACCGCGAGTTGCGCATCATTTTTATAACGGTAACGCAAATGCACATGCTGTAATTGTACCGCTTCAGCATGCGTGCAATCCGACAGCATTAACCAAGCGCTCGGATCAAAATGTGTCTTATCTGCCAATAGAATGGAATTATTTTGCGCCTTTTGAACCTGACTCGCGTGTGCGTCGACAAATTGTATTTGCAAAACATCGCTATCAGGGCGCAAATTCGTCAAGTTTGGCATAGGTACCGCTGACGTACTGCGACCTTGATGCCAAGCGATCACGCTTGTGTTGAACGGACTTTTTAATGTGACATTGCTTAAATGGGGGCAACCGATCAGACCGCTCATGCGAACGTCATGACTTAAGCGTATAAAAGTCACACGCGCATTATCTTGTAGTGAAAATAATGCTTGCTCTTTTTGATCATGAGCACGCTGTTGCAAATATAACTGCAACATACTGATCATCAAAAAAACACCCAAAGCGAGCGCAATGATCAATTCCAACAAAGTAAATCCGTTGTGTTTCATGCATGAAAGCGCAGCTGAACCGTTTTATCAAGCGTATTACTATGCCAGCGATTTTGATAATTATCAGATATTTTTGTAACGCTGATTTGTATCTGTGGGTCTAAAATAGACTGTTTCCATGTCTCTAATTCATTGTGCTGACAGATAGAGCTGTGGTTGCAACTACGCATACGTTCAGCAAGCTCTTCAGTCTTTAACGTTATACGATTGAGAAAATAATTTTGTTTATTTGCCTTGAAACTGATTAAGCTAACTTGAGCATAACTTAATAAGCCTACGCTTAAAATAGATACAGCCACTAAAACTTCAAGTAAAGTAAATCCAGCGTGTTGCATTGTACAAAGCGACATATATTTCCTTATATTATTTTTTTAATAAAACTTTTTAAATAGCAAACGCAATTAATGCATCAACTTGACGACTGCCAAGATGATAGCGGTCTGAGCTGTAACCGTACAGAATATCCACCTGGATAGTTTGTCACTTAAAGCTTCTTTAGTTTTTTCTATCTGCTCTTTGATCTTCTCTATCTGCTCTTTGATCTTCTCTATTTCTATCGTCAACTCTTTTTTAACTTTTTCTATTTCTATCATTAATTCTTTTTTAACTTCAGCAATTTCTTTTCTAATTTCAACCGTTTCCTTTTTAATTTCCGCGACTTCTCTTTTAACCTCTTCTATTTTAAAATCTAACTCTTTCAGCCTAATTTCTACTCTGCCTTCAGAGTCTCTTAGATCTTGTTTGGTACAAACATTATCGTCAACGATCCGAAAAATCAGCGCAACTTGCGCCTCTGCTTGCTGCGGCGGTATGCCCGATTTCTCTAACTCTTTAGCCCAGGCTAATGTGTCAAATTTCATGAATGTGTTCGCCATCTTGACTTGTTTACCTTAATTTTTCTTTTTAAAATTTTTTTATTATATCGAAATTTAGGAAAGTTGAACATGCAATTTAAGTGATTGTATACCCACCGTCCACACTCAACACAGCACCCGTTATAAATGAGGCTGCATCCGAACATAGAAAAGCGATCGTCTGAGCAACCTCTTGCGCTTTTCCTATGCGTTTGAGTGGAATTTTTTCTTTGATTTGTGTTTCGATTACTTCTTCAGACAAATCTGTTTTTTCCTTAAATAACTGCACAATTTTACGATACATGGGTGTATCGATCGTGCCAGGACAAACGCAATTGACGCGAATATGATAAGAGGCATAATCTAAAGCAGTACTTTTTGCCAATTGCACAAGCGCCGCTTTTGTAGCACCGTAAATCGCGCACTGTTCTTTTGCGATAAACGCTTGATCTGAGCCTAATAAAACAATGCTACCCGATTTTTTTTCTTTCATAACGGGTATTATCCTCTGTAAACAATAAATACTACCCAACAAATTTGTTGCTATCACCTGTTGCAATTGTTCCACACGGGTTTCTTCGATCGTTGCAAACACATGGATGCCTGCATTACAAATTAAATAATCAACCTGCTGTATTTGTAACATCAAGTGGCTGATAATTGTGTCGAGCTCTCGCGTGTTTGAAACATCACAGGCATACCAAGTGATCCTTTTATCAACATAGCGTAAAGGCTGACGATCCAACACATACACCTGCGCTTTCTTATGGGCAAATAATTGAGCTGTAGCAGCGCCAATGCCTGAAGAACCGCCTGTTATAAGCACTCTCTTATTTTTAAAATTCATAAGGGGCGAATACGAATAGAACCAAATGATTCTGTTTGCAACAATAGGATCTGTGATTGTCGATATAATTCTAAAAGTGCAATAAAAGTAACGATGACACCTTGTCGTCCTTCATCCCTGCTGAGCAAAACATCTAAACTTATTTCTGTTTGATTCTGCTGCAGACACTGTAAAATTTGAACCATTTTTTCTGTAATTGAATAAGATTCTAACGTTAAGGTATGCGTAGTTTTCAATGCAGTGCCCATCAGAACGCGTGCCCAAGCATGTGTTAAATATTCTATTTCTAATTTTGGTTTTTTAAGCCTTACTTGGGGTATATCAGTAACTTTTATACGCACAGGAAATACATCACGATAATAATGGGGCAATTGATCAAGCATGAACGCAGCCTGTTTAATACGTTCATAATTTTGTAACCGCTGTACTAAATTCGCGCGCGGATCAGGTTCTTCTTGATCATCCAGTCTGATTGGCTTGGGCAATAATAGTCGCGATTTTATCTCTGTTAAAACCGAGACCATCAGTAAATAATCAGCAGCCCATTCGATCTGCAATACCCTCATGCAGAACAGATAGCGTTGATATTGCTGCGCCACCTCCGCCACTGGAATATCTAACACATTAATTTGTTGTTTGCGTATTAAATACAGCAATAAATCTAAGGGGCCTGTAAATACATCGAGCAATAATTCTAATGCATCGTCAGGAATATAAAGATCTTTAGGTAATTTGTCCAATGGCTTACCTGAAAGCGTGATCGTCGTGTATTTGTCAACCAACCGTTTGCCTTCAATAAAAATTTACTCAGAGCAGAGTATATAAGATAATCAGGTTTTTCCTAAATCAAAGCGGACTCTTATTCAATGACGTACCAATATATTAAAAAGCCTAGTAATGGAGAACCCATTACTGTGAATTCTGATTATTCTTTAAACGTTCCCAATCACCCCATTATCCCATTCATCGAAGGGGACGGTACAGGTGTTGATATTACGCCTGTCATGCGATCTGTTGTCGATGCTGCAGTCAAAAAAGCGTATGGTAATAATCGCAGTATTGTTTGGATGGAAATTTACGCGGGCGAAAAAGCGACACAGGTATACGATAAAACAGCATGGTTACCTGAAGAAACACTGCAAGCAATTCGCGAGTTTCCCGTCGCTATTAAAGGACCTTTAACAACACCGGTGAGTGGCGGCATTCGTTCTATCAACGTAGCGCTACGTCAAAAATTAGATCTGTATGTATGCTTGAGACCTGTACGTTATTTTTCAGGTGTGCCAAGTCCATTGCTGCATCCCGAAAAAACAGATATGGTTTTATTTCGAGAAAATTCAGAAGATATTTATTCAGGCATTGAATGGATGGCAGATAGTCTTGAAGCAAAACAATTGATCCAGTTTTTACAAAAACAGATGCAAGTAACAAAGATTCGTTTCCCTGATCAGTGTGGTATTGGTATCAAACCTGTTTCAAAAGAGGGATCGCAACGTTTAGTACGACGTGCCATCGCGTATGCAATCGCTCATAATAAACCTTCTGTTACCTTGGTTCATAAAGGCAATATTATGAAATTTACAGAAGGAGCCTTCAAAGATTGGGGTTACGCGATTGCGCGTGATGAATTTGGCGCTCAATTGTACGAACGTGGTCCTTGGTTGCAGTTAAAAAATCCAAACAATGGTCAACGTATTTTAATAAAAGACGTTATTGCGGATGCCTTCTTACAACAAATTTTATTACGTCCTGATGAATACAGCGTCATTGCTACTTTAAATCTCAACGGTGATTATATCTCAGATGCGCTTGCAGCGCAGGTTGGGGGTATCGGTATTGCACCGGGTGCAAATTTAAGTGATAGCATCGCTTTATTTGAAGCAACACATGGAACAGCGCCCAAATATGCCGGTCAAGATAAAGTAAATCCGGGTTCCTTAATTTTATCGGCAGAAATGATGTTGCGTCATATACAATGGTCAGAAGCTGCCGATCATATTATCCACGGTATAGAGAAAACGTTAGCAAATAAAACGGTTACCTACGATTTTGCGCGCTTGATGCAGAACGCGCAATTGCTGAGTTGCTCGAAGTTTGGTGAAGCAATTATCAGCGCAATGTAGATTTAAGAGTTTATGATTGTTTTCCCAACTTCCACGACGGTACGATTAAGCAACCTAGAAGAGTAACAGAAAAATTAAAACTAACTCCTCAGCCTTTATGCTTTTGAATGAAAGCATCTTTTTATAGCCAGTTACTCTTCGCTTTGATACGCTTCTTCTTCATGCTCAAGCAAACTGATCAGTCGAGTGATTTCTGTAGGATCAGAACCCGCTACACGAAGCCTTTGTTCCAGTTTGCGCCTCGCTTCTTCCCAGCCTACTTGCCGCCCTTTCTCCATA
>JABDAQ010000019.1:21894-22256 GCA_013289115.1 Gammaproteobacteria bacterium | reverse complement strand
AACCATAGAGATAATCTCTTAACTAGTTTTTATACCATTGAATATACACACTGGTTTGATTTTATGATCCCGGCGATAGCCAGTTTAGATGCGCCCGTCCCTCTAGGTGGAACGAGCAATCATTTTAAAACAGACGTTCTACGTAAAATTAAAGGCTGGGATCCATTTATTGGAACTGAAGATTCAGAAATGGGTGTGCGCCTATCGCGTTTAGGCTATTCAGTCCGTTCAATCGACTCAATTACTTATGAAGAAGCCAATGTACATTTTTTTAATTGGCTCAAGCAAAGAACTCGCTGGAACAAAGGCTGGATGCACACCTACTTAGTTAATATGCGCGATCCTATCAGGATGCTCAAAGA
>JABDAQ010000019.1:0-21884 GCA_013289115.1 Gammaproteobacteria bacterium | reverse complement strand
AAGAAATTGGCTTTTGGCGCTTTCTAAATTTCCAATGCTTTATTGGCGGAAACGTTCTATCGCAATTAGCCAATCTACCTTTGTGGATCTTTTTTATTACTTGCTTAATCACTCGCAAATATGACGCTATTTTTCCGCAATGGCTGTGGTACTTATCTTGGTTTAATTTTATAGTAGGTAATTCAATGCTACTCATTTGCCAATTCATTGCGACTTATAAACGAGGTTTGTATCGCCTATTGGCACTCATCCCTTTAAAATTATTTTATTGGCTCCTATTGAGCATACCAGGCTACTATGCTGTGATTGAATTAATTATTAGACCCTCTTATTGGTACAAAACGGAACATGGATTCAGTAACAAAAAGAAGAAAAATAAGAGACAAACATCAGTAGAGAAATAAGGAAACCCACCTCTATGTTACACAGTAAGGATACGGTGAATCAGCAAGAAATTAAGACGGTATTACTGATAGGCTTAGGAAGAATTGGTCTACCCCAGGCACTCATACTGGCCAATTCTGGTATCACCGTGTATGGCTTTGATCATAATGCATCGATCATGCAAGAATTCGATAAAGGTCAACTCCCTTTTTATGAACCGAATATGGAAACTTATCTGCGTAACAGCTTAAACAAAACCTTTCATCCGATCGCGTCTTGGGAAAAAGTGACCCACTATTTATCGCTGATCGATGCTGTTTTTTTTGTAGTTGGCACACAAGCCCCTAACGCTGAATCTGTATGTCAATCTGAAACCTTTGACTTATCTGCCTATTTTGTTTTACTTGATAAATTATTTTCGGATAAAAAAAGAATTAAGAAAGGAATTAAACTGATCATTAGAACGACACTGCCGCTCGGTGGCACAGATCGCCTTAAAGAGCATATAGAAACTCAGCATGGACTCATGGAAGGCCAAGATTTTTATTTCGCCTTTGTTCCAGAGCGAATCATAGAAGGCAATGCCCTAGAAGAATTAAAAACAATTCCGAAGATTATTGGCGTGTATTCTGATGAAGCTTTTCACCCCATTCAGTTACTTTTTAAAAAAATAGGTGGGAAAGTCATGCGAGTGCGCAATCCCATCACCGCTGAATTTTGCAAACTCACCGACAATTCTTTTCGCAGCACTGTTTTTAGCTACGCGAATGAAATAGCCTTGCACGCTCACCATTTTAATATCAACGTGAACGAAGTTATCAAGACAGTCAATGATGGGTATAAGCGTAACCATATTCCAAAGCCAGGTTTTGTCTCTGGCTATTGCTTAAGTAAAGACCCATACATTTTTGAATTAGGTTTTTTAAAAAATCATAAACGAAACTTTCAATCCGTCTGGTATTACGGCTGCAAAGCGAATGCTTATCTAATTCAATTTGCAGTAGATCATGTATTAAAAAATATTAAAGAGGCTGAGCACAGTGTAGTGGCTATCTTAGGTTTATCGTTTAAAGAAGAGGTTGATGATTTTAGAATGGCACATCCCTTTTCTATTATTGAGAAACTCGTTGAAAATAAACTATGTAACTTCAAAGTATACGATCCAAATCTAGATAAAAATAAATATACGCAAATTCCAGAACATTTATGCAAATACATTCGCTATAAAAGCAATGTATTGGATGAAAAAGTATTAGATCAGGTTGATGCGCTCATTATTGCCACACAACATCACTCTTTAGTAAAAATGAACACACACACTTTGCTCACACAACTAGTAAGGAACACGAAAAAACCTTGTTATGTATTTGACGGTTACGCGATTTGGGATCAAATCAAATCTATACCGAATATACGCTATGAATCTATTACTAAACACAACTGATCCTAACTATGCTTAAAACTATTTTAGTCACTGGCGCTGCAGGTTTTTTAGGTTACTTTTTTTGTAAAGAATTATTGAAGCATGACTACCAAGTGATTGGTCTTGATAATTTTTTTAGAGGGAAGCGAGAAAATATAGACAGTTTATTAACTTATAGACAGTTTATATATCATGAATGTGATCTGAGCCAAGATACAAACATCGCTTCAGTAAGAAATCTACTTACGCAACATGCTGTTCAAATTGTTATTCACTTAGCAGCGATTAATGGCACACAATATTTCTATGACCGACCCTTATTCGTACTCGATCAAAACATCCGTATCACTCAAACTTTAGTATCAGCGCTGAAAGACACCTCAGTTCGTTATCTGATTTATACTTCT
Source organism: Gammaproteobacteria bacterium (assembly GCA_013289115.1). Lineage (GTDB taxonomy): Bacteria > Pseudomonadota > Gammaproteobacteria > Diplorickettsiales > Diplorickettsiaceae > JABDAQ01. The sequence continues at coordinate 19,670 of JABDAQ010000019.1, read as the reverse complement.
AGCTCAGAGGTATATGGCCAGCCTGTCACTATACCTACATCCGAAGAAGATCCCATTCTTCTGAATATACTCGCCGATCGTGATTCATACGCAGCGTCCAAAGCCATTGATGAATTTTATCTACGATTATTGACTGAACAACAAGCGATAGATTGCTTAATTGTCAGAGTCTTTAATCTGTACGGCGAACGCATGGTAGGTACGCGTTACGGTCAAGTCATTCCAGAATTCATTCGTAAACTAGTCAATCGTGAGACGTTTACAGTGATAGGTAATGGTTCTCATACACGCAGTTTTTGTCACGTTCAAGATGCAGCATGGGCGCTACGCCAGCTCATGGAAAAAAATGCAACGGGCATTATCAATCTTGGTAACGATCAAGAAATAAGCATTTTACAGCTAGCGCAAATGATTCACCGTTTAGCCAACAAACCCTTTAAACCAAAATTTCTGCCTAACCGACCCAAGGATATAATACGCAGATGCCCAAATATACAGCGCTTGAAAACACAATTACCTCAACTAAGATTCACACCTTTGGAACAAGGATTAAGCCAGCTGTTGAACAAATATATTCGGTCCTGAATCACACAAGATGAAGTAGACACAAAAGTTATGTAGTTATATGCTGTCTCTATAAACATTGAAAAAACATTACAAATCATGCATGAACATTATCATCCACAACAACTCGAGCAAGCGATCCAAGAAGATTGGGAATCTAAACAGTGTTTTCGTGCAATCTTTGATCCAAATAAAAAAAAATATTACTGTCTTGCCATGTTTCCCTACCCAAGCGGTGCTTTACACGCAGGTCATGCGCGCAATTATGTTTTAGCGGATGCTATCGCGCGTTTTCAACGCATGCTGGGTAAAAATGTATTGCATCCAATGGGGTGGGATGGATTTGGTTTGCCCGCTGAAAATGCTGCGCTTAAACATAATATTCCACCCAGTCAATGGACACTTCAAAATATTGCGCATATGCGTGAACAGCTAAAACGTTTAGGACTGGGTTACGATTGGCAACGAGAAATTATAACCTGTCAATCAGATTACTATCGTTGGGAACAATGGTTATTTGTCCGTTTAGTTGAAAAAGGATTAGCGTATAAAAAAAATAGTTATGTTAATTGGGATCCTGTCGATCAAACCGTGTTAGCCAATGAACAAGTGATTGATGGACGTGGTTGGCGTTCAGGGGCTTTAATCGAACGCCGAGAAATTTCTCAATGGTTTTTACGTATCACCTCATACGCAGAAGAATTGCTTCAGGATCTAGACGGTTTAGACGGCTGGCCTGACGAAGTAAAGACAATGCAACGCAATTGGATCGGTCGCTCTACGGGTTTGCAAATTCAATTTGCGCTTCAATACAAAGACATACAAACCTTATCTGTTTACACCAGCCGTCCTGATACTTTAATGGGCGTAACTTTTTTAGCCATTTCTCCTCAACATCCATTAGCGCTTGCCATGGCTGATCAAAATTGGTCAATTCAAAATTTCTTGCAGGAATGCCACAGCTTACCGCTATCGGAAGCGAGTAATGCACGTTTAGAAAAAAATGGAATCGACACGGGAATTTTTGCTCAACATCCAGTTACACACGCATTACTACCAATCTGGATTGCAAATTTCGTATTAATGGATTACGGCACGGGCGCCATCATGGCTGTGCCTGCGCACGATGATCGTGATTTTGAATTTGCTAAGAAATTTTCTTTATCGATCAAACCCGTTATCACGAATGGACAGAATCATAATTATCAACAATCTGCTTTTGTAGCCGCCGGCCACTTAATCAACTCAGGATCTTTCACAGGTTTAAGCACAACAGAGGCAAAACAAGCCATTGCAGATTATCTCATTCAAAAAAAACAAGCAGAATTTAAAATTCACTATCGTCTACGAGACTGGGGCGTTTCCAGGCAACGCTATTGGGGCACACCGATTCCTATTATTGATTGTCCAAATTGTGGCAGCGTTCCTGTGCCTGATCGCGATCTACCGGTACGTTTACCTGAACATCTTCTACTGAGAGATCCTCAATCTCCTTTAAAAACACTTCCCGAATTTTATAAAACGCGCTGTCCTATCTGCCAAGAAGAAGCGCAGCGCGAGACAGATACACTGGATACTTTCGTTGAATCTTCTTGGTATTACGCGCGTTTCACTTGTCCGGAACAAAATAGCGGTATATTAGACGAACAAGCAAATTATTGGACACCTGTTGATCAGTATATCGGCGGCATTGAACACGCTGTGCTCCATTTACTCTATGCGCGTTTCATTCATAAAGTATTACGTGATCTAGGTTTTCTAACCTCGAATGAACCGTTCACGCGCTTACTCACACAGGGCATGGTATTAAAAGACGGTGAAAAAATGTCGAAATCAAAAGGCAATACCGTAGATCCACAGACCTTAATCGAAACATACGGCGCTGATACCGTACGTTTATTTATTTTATTTGCTGCTCCACCGGAACAATCATTAGAATGGTCTGAACAAGGGATAGAAGGGGCTCATCGTTTTCTCAAGCGCCTCTGGAATTTTGCGTATATTCATCGCAATACATTCACAACAATAAGTATGCCTATTATTTCTGCGACGCAAATTGATTGGTCAGATTCAAATCTGCATTCATTCGGACGTACTTTACGAGACATCATGAAGCATGCTTATCATGATTATCAACGCCAACAATTCAATACCGTAATATCCGGCAGTATGAAATTATTAAATGAATTATACGCGCTGAGTCAGCATGAATCATTGTCAGATCAACAATCTGCCTGCCTATACTATGGCTTTAATATTTTATTATGCTTACTCGCACCGATTACGCCCCATATCACACAAGCGCTATGGCAAGAACTGGATTTCCCAGGTTTAATTTTAAACGCATTCTTCGACAAAGCAGAAAATATTGCAGTACCGGATGATGACGCTATACACTGGGTGATTCAAGTCAATGGTAAACTACGCAGTCAGCTATGTGTTTCTGGGAATATATCTGAATCTGATTTAAAAAATTTAGCACTCAACGATACAGCTGTTTTGCGTCATATTCAGAATAAATCAGTACAAAAGATCATCATTATACCGAAACGTTTAATGAATATTGTTACAAATTAAGCGTTTTTTAATAAAGTAAGTTTCTCATGTTAGCAACAAATAAAAAATTTTCAAAAAATAAGCTGAACTATTTAAACAGCGAAGAAGCTAAAAAAAAACCAGAAGAAGCATTAAGTATGTCCAATGTGCTAAAGGTAATTGAGGATTATAAAAAAAAATATGGCATAGATAATATTATAGTCAGTGGACGGTTATCTGATGAAAATATTCAAACACTTAAAGACATTTGTTTAAAGCTCGACGGGGAAAGTACAAAATATGTTACTTACTTTCAATGGCATCATTTTTTATCACCTAGCACAGAGATTTTTGGGGGCAAAACAATATCAGTAAAGCAGTTTTTGAATGATGATGGACGCATTAAATCGTCTGATTTCAGTGTAAGTGATTTAAGTTATTTGAATTCAATCATTCTAAGACTTCATGATGCTACAACTGAAAAATTAGCTAAATTAAATAAAGCAATTGACAAATACAAAGAAAAATTGACACAATATATAGAAAATAAACATAGACGTTTAAAGAAAGATCAGGTTATACAGGAAGTTCTTAAGATACAAGAACAGCTTGACGAAAATAAAAGTATTGGATATCTCTTTCATTATGAAGCTCACTTTGAAGCTTTAGTGATTAAGAAACGCCATATTATTAAACTCATAGAATGGCCTAAGGTTATTAAAGAAAAAGAGAAGATTACTTCTTCTGACTTTCAAGCGTTGTATCACCCTTTAGCTAGCGAAGGTCCTCAAACAGGACATTTTGAATGTGCTGCTTTATGTCTACTTTATTTAAAAAAACTTTTAAGTAATAACGAGAAGCAATTGAAAGAAAGTACTGTTTTTTTTCGTTGTTATATTAAAGATAACTTGAGATACATTTTTGTTCCTTCCGCAGAAACATTATCTTATTCTCAGAATCTTTTTTATAACCAAGAAACAGAAGCTTTTATGCAAAATCAAAGCGAAGAAGTTGAAGTAGTCTACAAATACAATAACCGTACTTCTGTAAAACACATAAAACCTATTAAGGCCCTATTGGAGGATTCCATTGAGATAGCCAAGAGAAAAAATGATCAGGCAATACTAAAAGAAAATCAGGAATTACTTTCAAAGTGGCCTGAATTTTCAAAGAAATGGTTACTGGAATATCGCTTACATGCAAGAGTACGTGATGAAATATTCATTCAAGTGGACAGACGTATGAAAAATGTTTATTTAGAGTATCATGCTAAAAAAATGAATGAAATGCTTAACTTGTTTTTCAAGAATACAAATGAAAAAAATCAACAGATAACTCTAACGTATGGTAGTTCATCACCATCATTTTAATAGCTAGGCGCTGTTGACAATTCGCGCTGAACGAAAAGATTTTCTTTCCGAGTAAACGAGTTTAAATTGCTTACCACAGAAAGCCAAAGCGATCATTAAAATAGATTGACTGCCGTATTGTTTTGCTTCTTGATAATAAATTTTATTTTCAATCTGCGCTAATGCCTCATGCGCTGTTTTTTCTAACAGATCATTGACTTCAGAGGATGATTGCGTTTTATTCGAACGTACGCGTTTGAATTCCATTAACAAGGTAGGCTTGTTCGGATCTTTCGATAAGATCAAATAATCATACCGCCCCTGTCCGCTTTCTCGATTCGATTTTAAACAATAATTCCGATGAAATTGAATATGCGCGGTTAAGCCAATCATGAAGCCATGATAAAACGCCTCCGGTTCTTTACTTAAATCATGCACGCTGATCGTGTTCTCTAATAAAAATTGAAAGGATTCTTCAAAGGCTTCTATATCCCCTTGTAATAATTGATTTAAAAACTCACTGCTCTGAATCCGACTCTGTCCTGACACTAACCATTCTTCAACGAGTTCCGCATACAAGATCTTAATTTCTTTATTAGGAATCGCTAACTGACATTGTGGTTCCGATCGCCCTATATACTTGACCGACACTACCTTGAAATAACCCGCCATCAATAAAAAACTTAAAATGACTGAATCATGCTGGATTAAATTCTGCAGTACAGAAAAAACAATATTCTCATTAATCAAACACTCAACCGTTTTCCCTTCCAAGAGTCGTTCAAAACTTTCTTCATAAATCAAACCGGAACGATATAAACATTCCTTGACTAACGCATTGTCGCTGGTATTGAGCCAATAACATTTTAATAATCCTTTTTCTTTCACGCAGTTTAATAAAGACCATGGGTTGTAGACGGTATGGTTTCCAATTTGATAGCCGTTATACCAATGGCGTATGTTGGCTGCTTGATCACGTAAACCCGCTTGCTCTAATAAATCCTGGACTTCTTCTTCGGTAAATCCAAAGTATTGACCGTATTGAGCACGTAGCATCGAATAGACTTCTATATTATTTAATCCCGAAAATAAACTTTCTTTCGATACTCTCAGAATCCCTGTTAACACCGCTTTGAAACAATGTGGATTGTCTTTTAACGCTGAACCTAAAAAGGTACGGAAAAATTTAATGATCGGCTCATAATATCCGTACAAATACCCCGACTGAATCGGTGTGTCGTATTCATCTAATAAAATTAAGGGGGGACGTTTATGATACTGATGTAGATGCTGACTCAATCGTTTTAAACTCAAACTCACCACTTCAAAAGGCGCTTTGCCTTCTAATAAAGCCTGATAACGGGCCTTTTCATCCGAAGCTAATAGCTCACCTTCAAGCAAATAACGATGTTCTCCGTAAACACTGGCAATTAATTCGCAAAAAATTCGATATGTCTCTTCAAAATGCGTGCATTTTAAATCTTTGAAGGTTAAAAAAATGACCGGATATCTCCCTTGATGCTGACGTATCTCTTCCGGAGCGTTTTGGATCTTTAAACCTTCGAATAATCCTTTCGTGCTTTCTCTTTCCACTTCACTGGCAAAATAATACCGTAACATCGACAGATTTAAGGTCTTTCCAAAGCGACGCGGACGCGTGATGAGAATAATTCGCGCATCCTCAAGTATTTCTTGAATGAATAAACTCTTATCGACGAAATAATATCGGTCTTGAATAAGTAGGCGAAAATCACTTTCGCCAATCGGCATTTTTAATCGAGTAGATGGCATAATTTCAGTGCTTTAATTTCAAACTTTATAGTATGCCTTATTTTGTTCGATTCACCTAAACGATCTGACTCATCGTATTGAAGCATATACCGACATTTAGTTGAAAATATTTTCACACGACTTAAACACTTTCGGGCAATAGCAACTCGGTACGATAAATTAAAGCGAAATTACTCCTCTATGCTCGCTTTGGCCTGTGGTTGCCTTGGGTTGCCTATGTGAATTGTCAACACACCCTAATCTTTTTCTTTTAAAGCTTTACTAAGAAAAGATAAAGCATTATGTTTTCTTAGTAGATGGCATTAAGAAAAGATATTTATGAATCAAAGAATAGGAATATACATTACTCAAAAGATAACAGGAGAATCCTATAAGGCTTATGTGCCCGCAAAATTGCCACCAGAACCACCTATCGATTTAACTAAACTCTATCCCTATCTAGAAAAAGCCACCTTAGCATTAGCTGAGTTAAATAGCATTCATAAATCTATCCCTAATACTTCGTTGTTCATTTATATGTATGTTCGCAAGGAAGCCTTACTTTCAAGCCAAATTGAGGGCACACAAAGTTCATTTTCAGATTTAATGCTTTTTGAACATCACCAGAAACCAGAAGTATCACTCAAAGATGTTGAGGAAGTATCCAATTATGTAAAAGCGATCACCTATGGCTTAGATCGTCTTAAAGAAGATTTTCCGCTATCGCTTCGACTGCTTCGAGAAGTCCATGCTGTACTGCTTTCTGGGAGCCGTGGTTCAAGGAAACTGCCAGGAGAATTTAGACGTTCACAAAATTGGATTGGCGGCACAAGACCAGGTAATGCATTATTTGTTCCACCTCCTGTTGATCATTTAAATCAATGCTTGTCTGATTTTGAAATTTTTTTGCATGATAACGCAGTGCCAGTTTTAATCAAAGCGGGGCTTGCGCATGTTCAATTTGAAACGATACATCCATTCCTAGATGGTAATGGCCGATTAGGTCGCCTATTGATTACCTTACTTCTTTGCAATAGCGGCATGCTTGATGAGCCAATCTTGTATTTAAGTCTTTATTTCAAGCAAAATCGTCCTATCTATTATGATTTACTGCAAGAAGTGCGATTGCAGGGTACTTGGGAAACCTGGCTTGAATTCTTTTTAGAAGGTATATTTAGATCTGCAAAACAAGCGATTCAAACAGCTCATCTTATTAATAATTTGTTTGATTACGATCAAGCAAAAATTGCAACCCTAGGTCGTGCAAGGTTTTTTTGCGAACAAACACTAGAGTATCTAAAAAGATTGCCGCAGATAACGGTGCCTTTACTAGTAAGTGAATTAGGTATGACGGCTCCAACAGCTAGAAGCGTGCTCAATCATATGATAAAGCTTGGAATTTTAGAGGAAATAACCGGTAAAAAACGCGATAAAATATATTTATACCGTAATTACCTAAACATTCTTGAAGAGGGTGCAAAGCCCTTTACAATGCAAAACAACTCATATAATTAATCACAGCGTTTTTGCAGTCAATCCACAAACATCATGTAAAACACGTACACTATGTGCAGCCTGATTTGCTTGTATAATGACAGAAATTCTCAATTCTGAACAAGTAACTGCTAACACTTCGATTATATGTTCCTGTAAGCTCTGCATGATTGTAGTAATGACAGAATAATCAGAACGTACACCAACCCCAAGAACAGATAATTTAGCTAAATGTTCTTCAACGCGTACGGCTGCATCCGATTCTTTTTCTATCAAATTGATCACAATAGCCAAAGCGTTAGCGCAGTCATCATGATTTAAAACAAAATTTAAATCGTGTTTGCCCATGGCGTTTGTTTGTACCGCTAACATATCAATTTCAATGCTTGACTGATTTAATAAACATAAAAGACGCGTCAGAAAATCGGTTAGCTTAGCAATATTGGTTATTAAAATACGTGCTATCGATTGTTCACAGCTAATGCCAGAGATAATAGCTTGTTCGAGCTCAGTTGTGCTTGTGTTAACTTGAGTACCCGTATCACTGTCGAAACTTGATAGAATGCGCAAAGGGATTTGATGTTTATGGGCTATTGCAACCGCACGATGTTGGACAACTTTAGCGCCTGCGTGTGCAAACTCAAGCAGTAATGGCGAACTGATCGTATTTAAGCGTTGCACCTCTTGTAATAAATTAGGATCGGCCGTATAAATACCATCGACATCTGTATAAATTTGACATTCGTCTGCATTTAAAATTGCGGCGACTGCAGCCGCCGTGGTATCAGATCCCCCTCGACCTAGTAAAGTAATTTCTCCTTCCGCTGAAACGCCTTGAAATCCAGCGATGATAGGGATCACACCGCGTTGCAAATCAGCAAGAATATTATCTGCTGTCATACCGATAATGCGTGCCTTATCATAAGGGCCATTCGTGCGTAATCTAATTTGCTCGCCTGTATACGAACGCGCTGCATGGCCTTGAGTAATCAGCGCTATCGCAAGTAAAGCACTCGCTGCTTGCTCTCCGCTCGCTAACAAGCGAGCATATTCACGTAAATCAGGTTGCATTGTGATAGATTCAGCCAGGCTAATAAGACGGTTAGTTTCGCCTGCCATGGCTGAGACCACAATTACAAGATCATAGCCTTGCTGTCGTGTTTCAGAAATCTTTTGAGCAACGCGCCTAATACTGTCGATGTTACCAACAGAAGTCCCGCCAAATTTTTGTACAATAAGTGCCACGTTACATCCGTATATAGGTCAAGATTTCAGGATGTTTTTAATGTATATCAAGATCAATCACTTCATTCTCAAGTGACTTTATTAATTTCTGAATCTCTTTTTGAATTTTTTTTGAATCTGAATCGACAGTATCAAGATTACGAAGCGCTTGTGCTGCTTCATATAATCCTTTTGCGAGACCTTGCCGCAGGCCTTGTTGTAAACCTTCTTCACGCCCAAAGCGTTCAATACTCGTAATATAACTCATGCTCCTCTCCTCCTCGAATGCTTGAACTTTGATTTTATAAGTTAATTCTAATTCTTTCGGTAATGCTAAAACCCAGTCTATCATAGCCTGCTCCCCAGTCGATCTGCTTCGCTATCTCTTGATAGAAAAATTCTAAGCATTCCCTTAAATATACATCTAAGAGATCTTTCCACGCACTGTCTTGATTCGATTTTGTTATTCTATTATACAAATGTCATTTTATTCTTCTGCTTTCTCTACACTACCACCTGTTCCCTTATCACGGAACATAATTCTTCCTTTGGTTAGATCATACGGCGATATTTCTACTTTAACTTTGTCGCCCGTTATAATTCGAATATAATTTTTACGCATACGACCCGAAATGTGCGCCTGGATTATATGATTGTTTGTTAGTTTCACGAGAAACTGGGTAGCTGGCAAGGTTTCAATCACTTCGCCTTCCATTTCAATTTGCTCTTCTTTCGCCATATTTTACCTAAATTGCTAATAATGCTTGGCTATCATAGCATGTAGTCTTTTATTTTTTATCTTTTTTCTTAGGTAAATATAAGTCAGTAATCGTACCTTCAAAAATTTCTGACGCAAGCATCACGGTTTCTGACAAAGTTGGATGAGGATGAATCGTCAAAGAAATATCTTCTGCATCGCAGCCCATCTCAATCGCTAAAGCAAGAGCAGCAATCAATTCGCCTGCATTAGGACCTATAATGCCCGCGCCTAAAATGCGTTTTGTTTTTGGATCAAAGATTAATTTAGTACTACCTTCATTGCGTCCTTGTGTTAAAGAACGGCCACTCGCAGCCCAAGGAAATACAGCAGCCCGATAATCAATTTCTTGCTGCTGAGCAAACTGCTCTGTTAATCCAACCCATGCTATTTCTGGATCTGTATACGCAACCGCTGGAATACAGCGCGGATCAAAATAATGTTTTTTACCGGCAATAACTTCAGCGGCTACTTTAGCTTCAGCGCTGGCTTTATGCGCCAACATGGGATTGCCAACGATATCACCGATCGCAAAAATATGCGTTAGATTAGTACGTAATTGTTGATCAACAGGAATGAAACCCTGTTCATTCACCGCAATTCCAATGGCTTCTGCATTAATTAATTGACCATTCGGTTTTCTACCTACTGCCACCAAGATACGATCAAAGCGTTTTAGTTCTTTCGAGGATGCCTCACCAGAAAACTCTACCCATAGGCCGTCTTTTTTTGCGGTCACTGCAGTCACTTTTGTCTTTAAAAGAAACTGATAAGATTTGCGTAAGCGTTGATATAAAGGCATGACAACATCACGATCAACCATGCCTAAGATCATATCGCTAAATTCAACGATGCTGATCTTGGCACCCAGTGTTGCATAAACAGAGGCCATTTCCATTCCAATGATCCCCGCACCTATAATTAACATCTCGCCTTGTGTATCTTGAATTTCTAAAGCGGTTGTTGAATCTATAATACGTGGATCTTTTGGCAAAAAAGGCAATTGTGTTGGTTGTGAACCCGCAGCAATGATTGCGTATTGAAAATGAATCGTTTGTTTCCCGCTGGCCGTTTCTACAATCAGTTCATTTGCACTGATAAAGGATCCAATGCCTTGAATACGTGTTATTTTACGCTGCTGAGCTAGCATGGATAAACCACTCGTCAACTGTTTGACAATATTATTTTTAGTAGCACGTAATTTATTCAATGAGATCGTGGGTTTAGCAAATTCAATACCCCAATTCGTTAGACTATTCGCATCCTCGATGACTTTAGCAACATGCAATAAAATTTTAGAGGGAATACAACCAACGTTTAGACAAACGCCTCCCAAAGTGTCATAACGCTCAACTAAGGTTACTGCGAAACCTAAATCAGCTAAACGAAACGCTGCCGTGTAACCACCCGGACCACTGCCTAATACTAAAACCTGCGTTGAATGGCTTTGCCCCATAGTTTCCTCGATAAAAATTTAAAATATCTAAACGTCTTATGAAAACGTCTTTCTTTATAATAACCACTGTCGAATATCTGTTAAACATTGTGTTAAGTACTGAATAAAACGCGCTCCTTCCGCACCGTCGATCACCCGATGATCGTATGACAAAGATAAAGGTAGCAACAAACGCGGAACAAACCTTTGTTCTTGATATACTGGTTTTAACGCAGCCCTCGATACACCTAAAATTGCTACGTCTGGAACATTGATGATTGGCGTAAATGCAGTACCGCCAATTCCACCTAAACTCGAAATTGTAAACGAGCTACCTTGCATATCCTTAGCACTCAATTGTTGCTTGCGCGCTCGTGTACTAACAACAGCTAATTCTTGCGCTAATTCCAATAAACCTTTTTTATTTACATCGCGAATGACAGGAACCACTAAACCTTCAGAAGTATCCACAGCAATACCCATATGGATATATTTTTTTAAAACTAAGGAAGCACCATCCGATGACAAGGACGCATTAAAATTTGGAAATTTTCTTAATGCTAGCACGACCGCTTTCATAATAAAAACTAAGGGTGTTAATTTAGTATTACACTGTTGTGCATAGTCTTGTTGCGATTTACGAAAACTTTCCAATTCTGTGATATCTGCTTCAGCAAACTGTGTCACATGAGGTACGAGCAACCAATTACGATGCAAATTACTCGCCGTTAATTTTTTAATGCGAGATAAGGATTTGCTTTCAATCGATCCAAATTGAGAAAAATCAATGTTAGGCGCTTGTGGAAGATTAAATCCTTGAGTACTCGTTTGTGTTAAGCGCGCTTTCACAAAATTTTGTAAATCTTCCTTTGAAATACGCCCCTTAGGACCAGTAGCTGTAATTTGTTGTAAATCAATAGCAAACTCTCTTGCTAAACGGCGTACACCTGGACCTGCATGGAGGTCTTTTTCTGAATCAGATTCGCGCCCATCTTCATTAGATACTGCAATAGGTTGAGATGCGACGGGCTCAACGGCAAGCACGGGTGCAGATGATTCAGAGGTCGGTTGTACAACAGGCTTAGCATGCGTCTCATCTTGAACTTCTAAGATCAAGATCAAATCATTCGTTCCTACTTTATCGCCTACTTTAACTTTGAGCTCTTTGACGATACCTGAATAAGGAACCGGGATATCCATCGACGCCTTATCACTTTCTAACGTAATAAGGGTATCTTCAGCATGAATCGATTGACCCGTTTGTACTGATATTTCAATAATGGCTGCTCGATCAATATTACCCAAATCAGGTACTCTAATTTCGCGTAGGGTAGACAAAATCATCCTCCTCATAAACGACGTGTGTAAATTTACAGGCTCAACTTTTATCAGGTTGTGCTTTATCGATAAGCAAACCGTAGTGCTCAATTGCACGCTTTATTTCAGAACGCGCTATCTTACCCTGATCCGCTAAAGCACATACAGCCGCTAACGCGATGTAATAACGATTCACTTCAAAAAACACACGCAATTGCTCACGCGTATCGCTACGACCAAAACCATCCGTACCGAGTACACTGTAGGGCTTTGGTATAAATCCCCGAATCTGGTCGGCATGTAATTTTATATAATCAGTCGCTGCGATGACAGGTCCGATACGATCGGCTAAACACTGAGTCACATAACTTATTTTCTTAGGCATGTCAGGATGCAATGTATTATAACGTTCAACTGTTAATGCCTCGCGACGCAATTCAGAAAAACTTGTAACACTCCAGATATCCGCGCTAATCGAAAAATCTTTTTTTAATAAAACAGCCGCTTGTATTACTTCACGCAAAATAGTGCCAGAGCCTAATAATTGTACGTGTTGCTGGAAAGGTTCTTCTTCAGATAGTACATACATACCGCGAATAATACCGTCAACCGCTTCAGAGGGCAAAGAAGGGTGCGTGTAATTTTCATTCATTAAAGTAATATAATAAAAAACATTTTCTTGAGAGGCGATCATGCGCTGCAAGCCGTTTTGAATAATGACGGCTAATTCATAATTAAAACAAGGATCATACGCGATACAATTGGGCACAGCAGAGAAAAATAATAAATTATGTCCATCTTGATGCTGTAACCCTTCGCCTGCTAACGTTGTTCTTCCAGCGGTTGCACCTAAAATAAATCCGCGCGCTTGCATATCGCCCGCACTCCAAACAAAATCACCTACACGTTGAAAGCCAAACATGGAATAGTAAATATAAAAAGGAATGCTGATGAAATGATGCGTACTATAGGAAGTAGCCGCAGCCATCCAGGAGCAAAAAGCCCCCGCCTCATTAATACCCTCTTCGAGCAATTGACCTTTTCTATCTTCGCGATAATACATAACCTGACCTTCATCCACCGGTGTATAACATTGACCCAGCGGCGAATAAATACCAATCTGCCGAAACAAACCTTCCATACCAAAGGTACGCGATTCATCCGGTACGATAGGAATCACGCGAGGCCCTAAGAGTTTGTCTTTTAACAAAGCATGCAGGATGCGCACAAAAGCCATTGTGGTAGAAATTTCTCGTTCGGCCGTCCCTTGTAGTTGTTGCGCAAAAAATTCTAAAGGCGGAATGGTTAATTGTTCTTTACTAACACGCGATCGTTTTGGCAAGTAACCACCTAACGTTTTACGTCGCGCTTGTAAATAACAAATTTCTTCAGTATCACGACCTGGATGGTAACATTTCAATTGTTCAACAGCATCATCACTGATCTCATTGAGTTGAAAACGATCACGAAAAGCGCGCAATTGCTCCGTACTCATCTTCTTTTGCTGATGGGCATTATTTTGTGCCTCGCCCGCAGAACCTAAACCATAGCCCTTTGTAGTTTTTGCCAAGATAACTGTTGGTTGTCCTGTATGATGAACCGCTGCATGATAGGCGGCATATACTTTTTCAGGATCATGACCACCGCGATGCAAATGCAATAATTGCTCATCACTTAAATCAGCCACCAATGCTTTTAAATCAGGATCTCTTCCAAAAAAATGCTCGCGAATGTAAGCACCATCCTTTGCCCAATACGTTTGATAGGCGCCATCGATCGTTTCCAACATAACTTTGGCTAAAATCCCCTGCTTATCACGCGCCAAGATCGGATCCCAATCAGAACCCCAGATTACCTTAATGACATTCCAACCTGAGCCATGAAAAATGCGTTCCAACTCTTGAATAACCTTACCATTGCCGCGCACTGGACCATCCAAGCGTTGAAGATTACAGTTAACAACGAAAATTAAATTATCGAGTTGCTCACGTGCTGCAATCGATAAAGCACCTAAGGATTCCGGCTCATCCATTTCACCATCACCACAGAACATCCATACTTTACGATCACTCGGCCTAAGCAAACCACGATGTTCTAGATATTTTAAAAAACGCGCTTGATAGATCGCCTGCATAATACCCAAACCCATAGACACCGTTGGAAATTGCCAAAAATCAGGCATCAACCAAGGATGCGGGTAAGAAGATAAACCTTGTCCGTTAATTTCTTGACGAAAATGTGCGAGCTGCTGAGCGCTTAAACGATCCTCTAAAAATGCACGGGCATAAATACCCGGTGAAGAGTGTCCTTGAATATAAATCAAATCACCCTCATGTTTTTCGGAAGCGGCACGAAAAAAATGATTAAATCCAATGTCGTATAAGGTAGCAGCGGAAGCATAGGTTGCAATATGTCCGCCGAGTTCGGAAGATACTTTACCCGCTTTTAAAACCATGATGATCGCGTTCCAACGAATCAAAGCAGATAGTTTCGCTTCAATACGTGCATCTCCAGGAAATTTTTCTTGTTTATCCACAGCAATTGTATTGAGATACGGTGTATTTAAATTTGGCAATTGCAAACCCAAGCCTGCTGCGTGCTCAACCAATCGCTCTATCAAAAACCGCGTGCGTTCCGAACCTTCGTATTTGAAAACAGAGGATAAAGCATCCAACCATTCTTGCGTTTCAATTGGATCTACATCATTCGATAACTGATTCATAAAAATAACCTGTATTAGGAGGTATCATCATGTAAATGGATGATAGGTCTTAATCAACTCGCATTTTATCACTGAATGCTAAAGGCGTTGGATAACGCAGCACCACCCAATAGGACGAGGCAATAAATGTGAAAATAGTCGCTGCTTGAATTAAATAATTAGCTCTATTGCTAATCAAAGGCGGATGACTCTCCGCCGCAAGATAAGCGATCAATAATGAAAATTCGCTGGCCTGACCTAAGCGTACACCAATCTCTTTAGCAATCCGCTTTTTTTCTCCCGACCAACACAACAATAGCTTAAATAACCATGGCTTAATTAACAGCACAACGCCGGCTAAAAACAGCGCGGGTATTAATACAGGGAAAAAATAATGCAAATTAAAACTCGCGCCAATGGCAAAGAAAAACATGATTAAACAAAAATCGCGCAAAGGCTTTAAATTATCCGCAATAAATACGGCAACAGGACCTTCGGCAATCGACACACCTGCTAAAAAAGCACCAATTTCAGCAGACAAACCAATCACTCGTGCTAATTCCGCCATTCCTAAACACCAGCCAAGCGCTAATAAAAATAAATACTCTTTTACGCGATCAAAATGTTCAAATAATTTAGAAATTAAATGACGTTGTACGTAAAATGCAAAACCTAATAGCAAAGGAAGCAAGATCATCGCTAAGGTGAAATCCAAAATACGTATCGACGTTAAACGCGCGCCGTGCACGACCAGCAACATAAAAATAGCTAACAAGTCCTGGAGTAGCAACACGCTGATCATAATTTCCCCGATTGGCCTGCTATGCAAAGTCATACTAGGCAGCAGCTTAAATCCGATGATCGTACTAGAAAAAATTAAAGAGGCGCCGATCAATAAGCTTTCTAAAGCAGTAAATCCAAATGAGTAACCGACAAAGAAACCAATCGAGGTAAATAAAGCACTAAATACAAGCGTGACAGCCGCTGTTTTCCGTAAACTTTGGTAAAAATCACGCGGTGTTAGATCAAGCCCGACTAAAAAAAGCAAAAATAAAATACCAATATCGCCAATATTACGTGCCAAATCTAAATTAGGAACCAGTTTGAAACCACTTGGACCTAAAATAATACCCAATAATAAGTAGGCTACTAGTAAAGATTGACGTGTATACAAAGCGAGTGTAGCTAATATCGATGCGCCCGCAAAAATAATAAAGATCGAAAAAATAAAACTGTGAGTCTGCATTAATCCTCCAGAGTTAGTAAAGCGGTATTACCACCGGAGGCTGTTGTATTAATCGATAAACAACGTTCTACGCAAAGACGTATCAAGTAATAAGGGCCTCCTGCTTTGGGTCCTGTTCCAGAAAGACCTTCGCCACCGAAAGGTTGCGTTCCAACTACAGCGCCGATCATACTGCGATTCACGTATTGATTACCGACGTGTGCAGCATGCATGATTCGCTCTATTGTCGTGGCAATACGACTTTGCACTCCTAACGTGAGGCCATAACCCATTGCATTAATCGCTGATATAAGCTCGTCTAAATCAGATGCGCGATAACGAATTAAATGTAAAATAGGCCCAAACACTTCGTGGGTTAATTGATCCAAACGTTCTAATTCAAATAAACAGGGCGCAAAATAATTTGAGTCGGAAAAACAAGTTTCAGGCAACGGTAATTGATACAGTAAGCAAGCTTCTTTTTGCATTTTATCAACATGTGCTTGCAACATACGTTTGGCCTCTGCATCGATGACTGGACCCATATCTGTACTTAATAAACCAGGATCACCTAGCCGTAATTGCGCCATAGCGCCACATAATAAAGTAATCAATGTTTCTGCAATTTCTTCTTGCACAAAAACAACGCGCAAAGCAGAACAGCGTTGTCCAGCACTGCTGAAAGCCGAGACTAAAATATCAGCCACGGCCTGTTCTAACAAAGCAGACGAATCAACAATCATTGCATTCTGACCTCCGGTTTCCGCAATAAATGGAATAATCGGACCCAAACGTTGTGCAAGCATCTGATTCATTGCACGTGCCGTTTCACTCGAACCTGTAAAGACTACACCCTTGACTCGAGCGTCTTGAATTAATGTTGATCCAAGAACACGGCCGCTGCTTGGTAACAATACTAAAGCGGTATAGGGAATACCCGCTTCATATAATAAACGAACCGCGGAAGCAGCAATTAAAGTTGTTTGACTGGCAGGCTTAGCAATAACTGTGTTACCCGCCACCAAAGCGGCAGTAATTTGTCCCATAAAAATAGCTAAAGGGAAATTCCAGGGACTGATACAAGCCACAACACCACGACCGTGAAAACTCAATTGATTACTTTCGCCCGTAGGACCTGGCAAGATCTGTGTACTTAAAGTAAGAATCGCTTGCTGCGCGTAGTAGCGACAAAAGTCGATCGCTTCCCGTACTTCACTTAATGCATCAGCTGTAGTTTTTCCACCTTCACGTATCAATAAGGCTATAAACTCTGGCATACGCTGTTCTAATAATTCAGCCGCTTGCTTTAAACAATGCGCACGTTCAACAAGAGAAACCTGATTCCAAGCAGTCGTACCTGTATGAACACTGGCTAAAGCCTGTTCTAATTGTTCTTCGTTAGCCAATACAATGTGACCCACTAACGATTGTTGATAAGGACCATATACTTCATTTTGCAATCCATCACATAATTGCCCTTCAATGATCGGCGCAGAATGATATGTTTTTTTAAAAACTGCTTCTATGGCCTGATCTAGCTTTAATACATGATGACGTCGAGCTAGATCAATACCTAGCGAATTTTTACGTTGCGTACCATAAAGTGCGATGGGCAATGGAATTTTAGGGTGAGCAAGTTCTGCATACTGTCGTAATTGCGAAACAGGATTGGTAATCATCGACTCAATCGGTACATTTGGATCTAAGATCAACTTTACAAACGATGTATTCGCACCATTTTCTAATAAGCGTCGAATTAAATAAGACAATAAATCTTTATGACCACCTATAGGCGCATAAACACGACAGCGCAGATTAATTTCTTGCAATAACTGATCGTATAAAGCGTAACCCATACCATGCAAGCACTGAAATTCAAAATCACGATGCGATCCTGCCAATTCTAGGATTGTAGCAACCGTATACGCATTATGCGTTGCAAATTCAGGGTATACTGCTTCAGGATGATTGAGCAATTTAACAACGCATGCTAAATAAGATACATCTGTGCTTACTTTACGTGTAAATACAGGATAAGTAAGTAAACCTTTTACTTGCGCGTTTTTTATTTCAAAATCCCAATAGGCACCTTTGACCAAACGTATTCGGATGCGCTTGCTACAACGTCTTGCCAGATTTATCAACCAATCGATCACGAAAGGTGCAGATTTTTGATACGCTTGCACCGCAATTCCAAAACCTTCCCATCCTCGTAATTTCGGATGAGAAAATACCTGTTCAATTACGTCTAAAGAAAGATCTAAACGCTCTGCTTCTTCGGCATCAATCGTCAAGCATACTTGATGCGCTTGCGCACGAATGGCCAGATCGGTTAACACAGCACTCAAATACGGCAAAACATCCGCATATTGTTTAAACTCATAACGCGGATGTAGCGCAGATAATTTAATAGAAACACTCGCAGGCATCGATCCGGGTGGTTGCTTTCCAACCGCCTCAATAACAGCATAATAAGACTGTAAATAACGCTCAGCGTCCTGTTTCGTACAAGCGGCCTCTCCTAACATATCATACGAGAAACAATAACCGCGCTTACTCAAATTCTGTGAACGTTTTAATGCGTGCGCAATAGTCTCTCCCATCACAAATTCATGACCTAATAAACCCATTGCCTGTTTAATACTACGTCGAATGATAGGCGCACTTGAACGTTGTAAAAATTGACGCAAGCTGTGCTGTAAACTTTGTTCTTCTATCTCTTTGTGTAGTAATTTTCCTGTCAACAATAAACACCACGTAGTCGCATTGACTAACCAGGAATGGCTTTTAGCACTGTGCTTAGCCCAATCAGCCATCGCTAATTTGTCATGAATTAATTTATCGACTGTTTTCGCATCAGGAATACGCAATAAGGCTTCAGCCAAACACATCAAAGTAATGCCTTCTGCGCTAGAAAGATTATATTCACCTAAAAAGGCATCCAATCCATTTTTATGTAAGCGTGTATCGCGCACTTTTTTAATCAAGTGAGCTGCACGTTCCGCAATCGCGCGCAAACGAATATCGGGAATAGCAAGTGTCTTAAGGAGCGCAGGTACGCAACGTGCCTCATCCCAATCATTCGCAGCTAAAACAGCAGCACGCGCTTCATCAATGTTTGGCAAAGAATGAGCAAATAGCATGAAGACCTCACTGAAGAAACACAAATTATTATAGGTATAAAGCGGTCAATTATAACTCAGAGCTCATTGAATTAAAAAGGTACAAATGCTTTTGTTTAATCTCTAGGTAGACGACAAACAAAACTAAACGGCAGAACATTGGGCAGAAGCTTTCAA
>JABDAQ010000018.1 GCA_013289115.1 Gammaproteobacteria bacterium | reverse complement strand
TGGCTTGGTGTTTCACAGCGTTAGGTGCGCTATTCGTCGCTTTGGTTTTCGCACGTCTTGCTATGATCTTGCCAAAAACTGGCGGTCCTTATGTTTATTGTCGCGCGGGTTTTGGTGAATTTATAGGATTTCAAGTCGCTTATAATTATTGGATCTCAGTTTGGGTGGGTAATGCGGCAATTGCTGTCGCATTTGTTGGATATTTAGGATTTTTCTGGCCGCAGTTAACGCATAGTGCGCAGGGATCGTGTTTGGCTAGTATTGGGGTTGTTTGGCTCATGACTTTGCCTCATTTATTTGGTTTGCGTTGTGTCGCTTTCGTGCAGCTGCTGACGACTGTACTGAAATTTTTCCCTTTGTTATTAGTTGCTTTGTTCGGTTTGTTTATGATGCATCCACAGCATTTTTTGGAATTTAATCGTACTGGGCATTCTAATGCATTCGCTTTTAGCTCAGCGGCTGCTTTAACTTTATGGTCTTTTATCGGATTGGAGTCTGCTTCAGTTCCCGCTGATCATGTCGAAAATCCGCGCTATACGATTCCACGTGCTACCGTGTTCGGTGTACTGATATCGGCGGTTATTTATTTGTTAGGAGATATTGCAATCGTAGGTGTGATACCCGTTACACAATTGGCGCATTCTACCGCGCCTTATGCGGATGCGGCTCGCATGATCTTTGGTTCTTTAGGCAGCGTGTTGATAGCTGTCGCTGCAATCATTTCTTGCTTGGGTGCGCTCAACGGTTGGATCTTATTGCAAGGGCAAGTTCCTTTAGCTGCAGCGCGTGATGGTTTGTTTCCAGCGCTGTTTGCACAGGAATCGCGTAATGGCACACCCATCTTTGGTGTTCTTTGTTCGAGCGTTCTGGTAACGATTTTGTTGTTGTTGACTTTACATCAATCATTAGTTAAACAATTTACTTTGATTATTTTGTTAGCAACGTTAGCTGCATTAATTCCGTATTTTTTTACAATTATGGCCAGCTTAATGATTAATAAACACAGTCCTACTGTTATTAGTAAAACTTTCTACGGATCTACTATCATTGCTGTTTTAGCTGGGCTTTATTCATTCTGGATGATTATGAGTTCAGGTCAGGAAACTGTGTTTTATGGCACCTTGCTATTACTCAGTAGTCTGCCTGTATACGTTTTGTTGAAGCGAAAAAATCATTCGATCGTTATCGATATTTCGTAATATCATTCATCTTCCAGCATCTGCGTATCCAGTATTTATACATCCATTGTGTATAAGCGAGTAGGATTGTGTGCCGGATTATTATTTTTTTGATCTGCTTACTGACTGACTTTTTTCCTGTTAGTTGGGCAAGTACGGCGCATTCTTCTTTAGTCTCTGCGATCTCTCAGCAATTGTGGGCCGAACAAACGCGCAATACTATTTTGTTGAAAAAATTACAAAATTTACGGTATCAACAGCAAAATTCTGCGCGTTTTCCGCACGCTTATAGCGATATACTAAAGCATTTACCTTTGATCATTGCGATGACTCAGGCTGATTTGAATAATATCAGTTTAAGTTTAGAGACTGTGAATCAATCCGTGGCGTTGGCAGAAGATGCTGTTCGATTTGCTCAAGATCGTTGGGATTTAAGCAAAGTCAATGATTTAAGTGAACAGAAAAAAAATTCTCAATTAGTGCAGCAACGCTCCATACAAGAACAACAAGCCGTGCTCGCCTTACAAAAGCAACGCTATGCTATTTTGGGACAATCACGTGTTATCGCACAGCAAATCTTGAGTTTGGCGCAAACCTGGAGCCAGCAATTACAGGTACAAGTGCAAACACAACAACGTTTGGAACGACAAGAAGAATTTGATCAACTCGCACGTGATTTACAAGTACAGCAACGTATTTGGCTGGAACGCCTGATGCGCTGGAGTCAGAAATTACAGACAACAAGCACTACGCGTTTATCCTCTGTGACTGATTATACTCAGATTGAGCTTGCAGTATTCGAAGCGGAAGAGCAAATTAATTTTACACAAGTTGCACTCAATCTTGCTCGTCTTGATAATAAATTTGATGATTTGAGAGATGGCTTTAATCAAAATCTTTCTTTAAGTACTTTGAGTAATCTGAAGCATCAGATTGAATCATTAACGGCGCAATGCCAGGATGCGGATAATTTACTCGATGCAAAATTACAATTTCTTCACAATTATATTAAATTAGCGCAACATACGAACACATCGGTACAGCAGAGCACGCAAGATTTGCAACAATTGTTACGGCAGTATCAAAAACTTTCAGATAAGACCAAGCAATTATATGCTGAGGCAACGCGTTATCAACATACAGTTAGCAAACAATTGCAATCACAATTGGCAAATCGTCAAGGATTGCCTGGATTTAATTGGCAAGCGTGGTTGATTCTGGTGAAGCCGATTGTTCAGATTCCACGTCTATTGATTGAAAAATTTCTTGCTGTCTATCAATTAGCTCGCAGTGAATTAACAGGTACTACCGTCGGGAAAAGTTTTTTGGGTTTGTTTTTTGTTATCTTGTGGCTTGGCTGCGGTTTCAAATTAAAACGTTTTTTAGTACAAGATGCTGTGAATATCGCAACTGATAATCGCGGGTTTTTTTCGACACAAACGATGTTGATCGTTGTACAATTATTACGTCGTCATTTAATGCCGATCTTTATAACACTGATGACCTGCGGTGTTTTTCTATGGATAGGTGTAGCTTGGAAAGGGTTTGCTTGGATCGTTATTTTAATGATCGTCGGAATTTTATTCAGTATTGTGATTCAGCTCGCTTGCATTGTGTTGATGGAAAATACCACGGATGAAAGCGGACACGATGTAACTTTATATTATCGTTTGCGTGCTACCTTACTGGTGGGTGCGATTATTACTTTTAGCAGTATTTTAGTAAATCAATTACCCGTAAATTATGAAGTCCAAGATTTATTTGGACGTTTGTTCATGTTGTTTTTATTTGTTGTGGCTGTTGTGTTGATGCGAGGTTGGGAAGTTGTCCCTACTTTATTGAGCCCTTATCTTGAAAAAAGACATGCTTATTTACAACGCGTTGTGCGTTGGTTGAGTTTTCTGATTCCTGTGAGTTTATTATCTAATGCTTTACTTGGTTTAGTCGGTTATGTTGAGTTAGCTTGGGCCATTGCCGATTATCAAGGCTTATTTTTACTGGCTTTAGCCGTGTATTTATTGATGCGTGGCTTGTTGGACGAATTGATTCGTTGGCTATCAGAACAATGCATTCGTCGTCTACGTAATGGTTGGTTATGGAGTCAAGCGTTGTTGAAACCCATGCATCAGCTATTAAAATTGATTTTATTATTAGCCTGTATCATGTTTCTAATTACGTTGTACGGTAAATGGGATTCGTCTGCAGTCATTAGTAATAATATTGATAAACTATTCAATTTAAAATTATTCATGATAACTAATGTAACGATCACAGTGCTTACTGTGATTGAACTTCTCATCGCGATTACGATTTTAGTATGGTTATCCCATTGGTCACGTGAATTTGCTTATCGCTGGTTTTTTGCGCATGTTCAAGATTTAGGTTTACGCAATAGTCTGGCTATTTTTACGCAATATGCCATGGTTGCTTTAGGTGTGTTAATTACGCTTAATTTGGTTGGCTTAACGATCAATATGATCGTTGTGATCTTGAGTGGTTTTGCATTGGGTTTGGCATTTGGTTTGCGTGATTTATTTAATAATTTCGTCGTGGGTATTTTTTTGTTGCTTGAACGACCCGTTAAAGTAGGGGACTGGGTGACGATCGGTAGCTATGATGGACAGGTGGCACATATTGGCGCGCGATCAATTACAGTGACGACCGATGATCATCAAGATTTATTAGTGCCGAATGCAGATATCTTTTCAAAAAATTTTATTAATTGGACACATCGTGATAGCGTTATACGTGCGGTTGTACCAGTACGCGTGCATCGTCACGATAGTCCAAAACGTATTAAAGAATTGATTTTGGAAGTATTGGCAAATACGCCGAAAATTCTTACCAATCCGAAACCGGAAGTGTATTTTATCGAGATCGACAAAATGCTCTTAGATTTTAAAGTGACCTACTATATCGATCTTAATCATGTCAGTTCGCGCACAGAAGTGCGTTCACAATTTTTGTTTGCGCTCTGGGATAGGTTCGCTCAAGAAACTATTTTAGCGCCCTATGATGTGCAGGAAGTACGTGTAGAGGGCCATTTAAATTTATCGGAAGGGGGTCGATCTGTTTAATAGGCAGCGTCTTACTATTTTATTTACTGGAGGTGGCTCTTCGGGTCATGTTACACCGAATCTTGCTGTGATCGCACAGCTGCAGGCCACTTATGCGGTGCATATTGTTTACGTTGGTTCTAACCATGGCATTGAAAAAAAATTGATCCAGCGCGCCGGTATCGCGTATTACGCGATCATGACTGGAAAATTACGGCGTTATTTTAGTTGGAAAAATTTTTTAACGCCTTTTCAAGTTCTGTTAGGCATAATGCAGAGCATTTTTTTATGTCGCCGTCTCAAGCCGAATTGTGTGTTTTCTAAAGGTGGGTTTGTCGCTTTTCCTCTTGTATTGGCTGCTTGGTGCAATCGTATTCCTGTGATTGTCCATGAATCTGATCTAAATCCAGGATTGGCTAATCGTTTAAGCTTTCCGTTTGCGCGACGTATTTGTTTAACATTTCCTGAAACACAGAATTATTTTTCAAATCCAAATCGTTGTGTGATAACAGGATTGCCTTTGCGTGGCGATATCTTGAAGGGCAGGCCGGAACAAGGTTTACGTTATTGCAATTTCAACGCAGACAAACCGGTGCTTTTAGTATTAGCAGGAGGCTTGGGTTCCACTTTGATCAATCATATGATACGTCGCCTATTGCCACGTATTTTACCTTATTTTCAAATTGTGCATCTTTGTGGTAACGGTAAAATGGATTCACAGTTTTCATCTTTGTTAGGCTATCGGCAATTTACTTATTTAAATGAAGAATTAGCCGATATATTAGCCATGGCGAGTCTGGTGCTCAGTCGTGCGGGCGCAACGACTCTTTTTGAATTACTTGCTTTAAAGAAACCGCATATTTTATTGCCCTTGTCATTGAAGGCAAGTCGTGGTGATCAGATCGACAATGCGCGTTATTTTGAACATCGTGGTATTAGTAAAGTGCTTTATCCAGACGATGTCACCGATGAGCGTTTAGTAAACATGATTTTAATGTGTTATGAAAATCTATCTCAATTGCAAAAACATTGTCAGGAATCTGTGTATGCACAGAGTACACAGCATGTTGTTGATGAGATAATAATGTTATTGCAGACTCAGGATGTGTCATCAATGGCAAAATAAAAATAAAAAAGGTAATAATCGATGACGACGAAAGACTCAATATACCCATTGTATCGTTTAAATGTGCCTAAAGAATTTAATAATTTTTCACGGTATTTAGAAGAAAATCTAGCTAAGGAGGGGTATGGCGGAGTTTTACTTCGTGTAAGCAAAAAGTTTGATAGCAAGGTGTATATTGGGTGGCTGGGAGTTTTAAGTGGTTTTGGAGTGTTTGCACTAATAGAAATTCCACCAAATACAGATTTAGGCTTGTATGAGGGTAAGTATGTTCCTATTGAGGACTGTCAAGCAGACGGTAGATATGCTTTTACTGACAAAACAACACAGAAGAAGAAAGCGGATCAGAAGGAACCTTATGTTTTGGATGCGACGGTATACGGCAATGGAACACGATTTATTAATCATACTGATTATCCCAATGCGAATGTCATGTATTATCAAAAAAAAAACGATAGAAGGGTTTATATTCGCACTACCCAAACTATCAAACCAGGTCAACAACTTTTAGTGAGTTATGGTCCTGATTATTTTAATTGTCTTAATATTCAACGCCTTTATCTAAGCCCTAGGTACGGTCAGCTTTCACCCAAAGATCACTGGATATACCATAAAAACAGCTATTTTAATACAGAGGAGACATTTATTAATTTAGCATTAAAGAAATACGACAAATTTTTATTAGGATTTGGTCCAGATAATTCTTTACTTATACCTAAGGATTATCAGGATGATCCTAATTTACCAGTTTATGGAACTAAGAACATTTATCTATTGAATGCATTTGATTCAAAACAGCCCCATCCCACTTTATTCATGATTTTCTGTTATCTTGGCGATGTTGCTCATGTAAAAGAATTACTGAGGCATCCGGAGATTGATATAAATCATCAAACTTTGTATACGGGTCTTACTGCACTGATGCTTTTATTATTCGGGAAAGGAGAGCTGGAGGATATATGTAAAATAGTATTGATGTTATTAGAGAAGACAGGTCAGAAGAATCATAAAGGTAAAACGGAACAACCAGAATGGGCCAATATAGCGCGGCGTACCCTAAATATTGATTCTAAAAGCGCATTTAATTATTTAGGCGTTCGGCCTCGTAAGTCATCCTCTAGCACGCCCCCTCCCGGTTATACTCAGTTGTGCGATCTATTAGCATCTTGGAAAAGTTCTGGACGCAAGGAGATCCACACAGCTGAATATGCGATTAATCGCATCGTAGAATCGCTCATACAAATATTACCTGATAATAAATTCTATGCAGTACCTCTGGAATTAAAGGAATCATTTCGTCACTTAAGAGAAAATGTAGAAAGGATACGTAGGCATTGTGTGTGGCCATTGAATTCTAATCAATCATTGGCTGATGAATGCAAAGAAAATAAAGAATTTCAAGCTATTATGCTTGACGCCTTAGATTTTGCCATCCAATTTGAAACAACAGATACAACCGAAGACTATGAAATGGAGGTCGCAGAAGAATTGAGACTACTCTATCAACTATGTGTTTCCAAAATAACCTTTGCTGTAAAAGCGCTAGAAGAAAATGACAAAAAATGTTTAAAAAATAGAATAAGACTAGGGTGCAGTAAGCAATTGTTTGAATATTTATATACAAGTTTGGGTAAATTACATTCCTATCTTGCTGTTTTTTCCTGGGATTTTCTTGCCTGCCACATTCGTACCATTCAGAAATCACCTTTTAAGAAAAAGGATGAATCAACAGCGATACTTGCTCAACAAATAGAGACGGTAGAATGCGCAATGCGTGTTTTAGAGTGTATCGATAATTACGTAAAATCGAGTTATTACGCAGAACCTAAAGAAGGCGAAGAATCTTCCACACTTGATAATGTACATAGTAGTTTGCAGCCATGGACAGGGGAGATAGTAGATGGTGCGTGGGAGAAAACTGATCTTACGATTCAAAAGCGATGGGATGAAATAGAAAAAATTGAACCAACAGTATCAGAAGAAATTACGTATAAGTCAACGGTTAGCCATGAAGATCGCCTTGAAAACCACGCGGTAAAAAGGTCGAAAGGGACAAATAGTGTAAGTGATACACAGCGCGAGGAATTGCTTAAACGTATGACAGATGTAATAACGGTGAGCCAAACGCTTTATAGTAAGGTTGAAAAAATAAAAATAGACAAAAAAAAGGACAGAGATAGTAAAAAGAAGCTTTGTGCAGTATTGCAGGCTATGGAATCCATGTCAGTTTTTTTTTCACAAAAGAAGGAGGAGCTTTTCCCATCTCCTGTTTGCGATCACACGCGTAAAAAGCTAAAAGAAAATATCGAAAGTAATCAGGAAGTTACATTAATTGGATTTTTTAAAGGCTCTGATATACAGACGCAATCTCGGACTCAGGAAAAGCTTCTAATAGTTGAGAAAAGTCCCGTAATGACGAAAAAGAAAACGAGTTTGTCCAAGCGGCCAAAACCATTAATTGTAGAAAGTAAGGAAACAAAGGAAATAATGACAAGAAGCAAAAAGAGTTTCTTCAAATCATCTAAGCCACCCGAACCACCTAAATCACCCGAACCACCTAAATCACCCGAACTACCATTACGACGTTCATCACGAGTATGGGTGCCAACGCCGCTTAGCTTATTAATGCATGCAAATACACAAATACATAATAAGAAGAGGTATAAGAAGAGGTAAATGTCGCATTTTATGCGAGTTGAACCTATTCATATTTTCATGAATAGGTTCAAATGGATTTTGCATTAATTAGAATTTAAATTGAAAAATTGAGGAGAGTAAGGTATGACGACAGGTGAAGACAAAAAAGTAAAGGATAAAGAAATAGTAAATAATTGCTATAGTATGAAAGCAATAAATACAGGAATGGCAAATAGCGGGATTCTTTATACGATTAGCGACGATTATTATGAAGTAGATCTGAGTAGACGCAATGCTGCTCTTTATGCAGCTTTTTTCGGTAACAGTTTTGTTAAAATGGAAAATTCTGCTGCATCGCAAATACAACTTAAGAATAAAGGTTAATAAACTATTCACGTTTTTCTTTTTCTGTTTGCAATCGAGTTTCTAGAAATTTGATAATTCTTTTGTGTACTGACCTATCAAGAGAGTCTAATTCTTCCTGCGCACGAAGATTAAGTTTGATTTTCCATGCCATCCTTTATAGGCCTAGATTTTTTTTTGCGTCTTCAAGATCAATAGAGGGTAGGTTTTCCTCAATACGTGCTAAAGCAATGCAATAATCAGAGTAGTCTTCCAAGAAATTAGCGATCGCTTGTTTGACGTAGTAGCTTTTAGTGTGACCTGTTTTTTTAACTAACGAATTAAGTTGCTTATCTAAATTTTCTGGTAGTCGAACAGCAAGCATATCTTTTAGAGCCCTTAATATATTTAAATAATAATTTCAATATGTATTAGAGAGTATAATAATTCTAAATTGCAAACCACTTTCTTCTTACGCGTAAGACTTTTTCAGGGACGACTATTAAGCAGATATACAAAAGCGTATATTTTATTACGTTGCATACGTTCTAAGACTCACCAAACAATTGATCCAATTCTTCCTGAGATAAACCCGTTACCTCCTGAATCAGATCTAAATCCAACCCTTTTTCTGAAAGTCTTTTAGCAAATGCTACGGCTTCTTCGTGCCGTCCCCGTTCTAAATCCCATTTGAAATCCCTTATCAATGCCACGCTGCTCCATACCGGTAATAAAAGCCATCTGTTGTGTCTCCTCAAATTGTTCAATTTCGTTATTATAAATAATTTCTAAGTCTTTAGGTAACACCATCACCCAGTCGATAAACGTATAAAGATTCAAAATATCTTCTTTCGCAAATCCACGTTGATACAGTAAACGTGTTAACTTAATCTTCGAATTTAAACGCTGTTCGTAATTCTCCCGCGTGGCTAATGCCGTTACGCCTTTCCATGCCGTATCTTTTTCACTGATCGATATGCTTTTCTCAGTCTCTTCTGAACGCTTTTTCTTGGCTTCACTCATGCTTTTTTACTGTTATAAGGAATCTAAATTAAAATCATTTTCTTCTTTTCTTAGCGTCAAAATTTCATAGCCTGTCTTAGTTACTAATATTGTGTGTTCGAATTGCGCTGATAGGCTGTGATCTTTAGTCACAACCGTCCAATGATCTGCAAGATGTTTTATATAACGCTCTCCTGCGTTTACCATAGGTTCGATTGTGAATGTCATGCCAGGAACTAATTGAATCCCTGCGCCAGCTTTACCAAAATGCAATACTTGTAAAGGTTCATGAAATTTACGCCCAATACCATGGCCACAGTATTCACGTACAATCGAAAATCTATTGAATTCAGCATGCGTTTGAATTACAGAGGCAATATCGCCAAGATAGGCGCCTGGTTTAACTACACTAATTCCTTTATAGAGACATTCTTGTGCGATACGCGTTAAACGTTGCGCCAAAATAGAAGGTTTGCCAATCAAAAAAGTTTTGCTGGTATCGCCATGATAATCATCTTTGATAACCGTGACATCGATGTTAAGTAGATCACCACTTTTTAGAATGCGTGGGCCTGGAATACCATGACAGACTTGTTGATTAATTGATGTGCAAATCGATTTTGGAAAACCTTTGTAATTCAAAGGCGCTGGAATCGCTTTTTGTACGTCAACGATATAACGGTGACATAGTGTATTGAGCTCATCAGTAGAAATGCCTGGCTTGATATAGGGTTCGATCATTTCTAAGACATCTGCAGCAAGTTTGCCAGCTTTGCGCATTTTTTCTATTTCGTCGGGTGTCTTAATGTTGATGACTGAACTCATGGTTATTTTCTTAGTAGGAAAATCTAATTTAATTTTCCGTGGCAATGTTTGTATTTTTTCCCAGAGCCACAGGGACAGAGTTGGTTACGGCCTACAGATTCTGTCATTGCTGGATAATAGAGCGTGTCTGAAGCAGTCGCTGTAGGTTGTTGAATTTCTAAATGACTGAGTAAACTGATTACTTGATATTTTAAATGCTTTAGCATATCTGAAAATAAAGCAAAGGATTCACGTTTATATTCTTGTTTTGGATTTTTTTGAGCGTAACCGCGCAAATGAATACCCTGGCGCAAATGATCCATCGCGGCTAAATGTTCTTTCCAAAGATTATCTAAGGTTTGTAGCAAAACTGATTTTTCAATTTGTGCACTGACCTCGCTTCCTATTTGTTCTTTTTTTAAAGCATACGCCTGCTTAGTTTGTTGAATCACTTTATTATTGAGAGTGTCTAGATTTAACTGATCATCTTGATTGAGCCATTCTTGTATGGGTATATCACAGGCAAAATCTTCGCGTAAACGCTCCGTTAGCCCAGAAATATCCCATTGTTCTTCCATGCTATCTTCAGGAATATGTTGATGAATGAGTCTATGCATTACATCGTCCCAAATATTTTCTACTAATTTTTCTACAGTTTTGCTTGCGAGTAATTCATAGCGTTGTTGATAGATCACTTGACGTTGTTCATTAGCAACATTATCAAGATCTAATAATTCTTTGCGAATATCAAAATGATGGCCTTCTACTTTTCGTTGCGCATTTTCGATCGCACGTGTGATCCAAGGATGTTCAATTGCTTCATGTTCTTGCATCCCAAATTTTTGCATGAGCAGCGATACGCGTTCAGAAGCGAAAATACGCAGTAAATTGTCTTGTAAGGAAAGATAAAAGCGCGATGATCCGGGATCGCCTTGACGCCCTGATCGGCCGCGTAATTGATTATCAATGCGACGTGATTCGTGTCGCTCACTGCCAATGATATGTAAACCACCTGCGGCAATAACCTGTTGGTTACGTTGAGCCCATTCTTGTTTGTGTTGTTCTAAAACAGCATCGGGTGTATTGGCAGGTAATGTCGCCAATTGCGCTATTAAGTTTCCGCCTAAAACAATATCCGTACCGCGCCCTGCCATGTTAGTCGCAATGGTTACTGTGCCTGGTCTGCCTGCTTCGGCAATAATATGCGCTTCTTTTTCATGAAATTTGGCATTGAGAACTTGATGTGGAATCTTTATTTTTTTTAATAAATTAGATAAATATTCAGATGTTTCTATGGATGCGGTACCGACAAGCACCGGTTGTTGACGTTCGCGGCATTCTTGAATTTCGGCCACGATCGCGGAAAATTTTGCTTCAAGATTTAAATACACTTTATCGGCACGATCGCTGCGTCTGATCGGTTGATTGGTTGGAATAACAACTACTTCTAAACCGTAGATTTGCTGAAATTCATAGGCTTCGGTATCTGCTGTTCCTGTCATGCCCGATAATTTTTTATATAAACGAAAAAGATTTTGAAATGTGATCGATGCGAGTGTCTGGTTTTCATTCTGCACGTTTAAACCTTCTTTTGCTTCGATCGCTTGATGCAGTCCATCAGACCAGCGTCGTCCAGGCATTAAGCGTCCTGTATGTTCATCAACAATCACAATATCATTGCCTTGTGCGATGTAGTCAACATCGCGACGAAATAGATGGTGCGCGCGCAATGCCGCGTAGACATGGTGCATGAGTCGGATATTTTGTACTTGATAAAGACTTTCTTGTTTGTTGAGTAGATGGTGCTGTACTAGTAATTGTTCGAGTTTTTGATGACCTTCTTCTGTTAGATAGGCTTGTTTGTGTTTTTCATCAAGATAGTAATCGCCTGGACCTTTTTCTGTTGTACGTCGTGTCAAAAAGGGAATGAGGCGATCGATTTTATAATATAATTCGCAGCTGCCTTCTGAAGCCCCTGATATGATCAAAGGCGTGCGTGCTTCATCGATTAAAATAGAATCAACCTCATCAATGATGGCAAAATTTAATGTTTTTTGTACCACTTCATCCAAACTGAATACCATATTATCGCGTAAATAATCGAAACCAAATTCGTTGTTGGTACCGTAGGTAATGTCTGCTTGGTAAGCCTGTTGACGTTCTTGATTGGATAAATTGGATAGAATGACGCCGGTACGTAAACCAAGTAAACGATATAAAGGACCCATCCATTCTGCATCACGTTTAGCGAGATAATCATTGACAGTCACGATATGTACGCCGTGACCGGAGAGTGCATTGAGGTAAGCTGCGAGTGTTGCAACTAATGTTTTTCCTTCTCCTGTACGCATTTCAGCAATTTTCCCTTGATGTAAGGCAATGCCTCCGATAAGTTGCACATCGAAGTGAGGCATATTCAAGGCGCGCGTGCTGGCTTCACGTACTGTAGCGAAGGCTTCAATGAGTAGATCATCTACGTGTGCACCGTTGGCAAGACGTTCTCGAAATAGTGTTGTTTGTGCTTGTAGTTGTGCGTCAGAATAGGTTTTAAACTTCTCTTTGAGTTGATTGATATCGTGTACGATATTTTTGAACTGCGTGAGTAAACGCTGATTACGATTACGTATGAATTTATTTAAGACTTGCTTGATCTTGCTCATAGTGCGTATCAGGAAGATTCCTTGTTGATGAGAAAGCAGGCATTGTACCAGGGTCTATCACGATCTGCTGCGGATTTCTTGCTTGATTGTTGCGAGAATGCTTTGACTGTCTAACGCTAATTGTTGCAGCAATTGTTCTGGATCGCCATGCGGAATAAATTGATCGGGTAAACCTAGTGGTATTAACCAAGTTTGTTGGCCTGTATGCATGAAATATTCACCGATAGAAGAGCCTGCTCCACCGGCAATCATATGTTCTTCTAATGTCACGAGATAATGATGTGTTTTGATCAGTTGATCGAGTAATTCAGTATCGAGCGGCTTGATAAAACGCATATTGATAACGGTAGCATCAAGTGCATCACCAACTTGCAGAGCCTGTTTCAGCATAGAACCAAAAGCGAGTATAGCAATATCTTTTCCTTGTCTTCGTATCTGTGCTTTGCCTAAAGGGAGAAGATGCATTGGTTTTTCTATCTCTATGCCAAATCCAACACCTCGTGGGTAACGTATTGCGCAAGGAAGATTCTGAGAAAAAGCGGTGTATAACATATGGCGCAATTCATTTTCATCGCCTGGCGCCATAATGATTAAGTTTGGAATGCAGCGTAAATAGGCTAGATCGAAATTACCATGATGTGTTGCTCCGTCTCCGCCGACGATGCCTGCGCGATCGATCGCAAAAAGTACAGGTAATTTTTGCAAGGCAACATCATGGATCAGTTGATCGTAGGCGCGTTGTAAAAATGTTGAATAAATAGCAACAATAGGTTTAAGTCCTTCACAGGCTAAGCCTGCGGCTAAAGTGACCGCATGTTGCTCTGCGATGCCCACGTCAAAATAGCGATCGGGGTAACGTTTAGAGAATTCAACGAGATCGGATCCTTCGCGCATAGCAGGCGTAATAGCCACTAAACGTTGATCGCGCTGTGCCATGTCACAGATCCAATCACCAAATACGTTTGAATATGTTTTAAGTTTTTTAACGGGTAGGGGCGTTGTTAAAAATCCTGGCATCACTGCATGATATTTAATCGGATCCTGCTCGGCTGCCACAAAACCTTTCCCTTTACGCGTGACGACATGTACTAATTGCGGACCCAATAAAGTACGAACATTGCGCAGCGTGCTGATCAAAGTATGTAAATCATGTCCACTGATAGGGCCAATATAGTTGAAGCCGAGTTCTTCGAATAAAGTGCCTGGAATGAGCATGCCTTTGAGATGCTCTTCAGTACGTCGTGCTAATTCGTGTACAGCCGGCAAGGCTTTGAGTATTTTTTTACTGCCCATGCGAACAGTGGTATAAAATTTTCCAGATAAAATGCGGGCAAAATAATTGCTTAAGGCTCCCACGTTGCCTGAGATCGACATTTCGTTGTCGTTAAGTATGACTAATACATTGCTGTTGAGCGCACCTGCATGATTCAGTGCTTCAAATGCCATGCCTGCTGTCATGGCGCCGTCGCCAATGACGGCGATCGTTTTTCTTGTGATTTTTTGTTGTGTACTTGCGATCGCCATACCTAATGAGGCGCTGATAGAACTGCTGGAATGGCCGACGCCAAAACTATCGAATAAACTTTCATCACGACTTGGAAAGGGTGCGAGTCCTGATATTTTTCGGATGGTATGAATTTTATTACGGCGCCCGGTCAGTATTTTATGTGCGTACGCTTGATGACCGACGTCCCAAATTAAACGATCATTGGGTGTATTAAATAGATAATGCAATACTACGGTGAGTTCTACTGTACCTAAATTTGCAGCAAAATGACCACCGCATTGATTGAGTGTTTGTATTAAAAATTCTCTGAGTTCATCAACGAGTTGTGGCAACTGAGTCTCATTCAGTTTTCGCAGCTGATCGGGTGTTTCAATTTTGCTAAGAAGTGGAAATTGCGCAGTAGCAGATATCATAGAATTATGTGGAGCGTATCACAAAGTAAAATTGCAAAGCTAGGAACGAAACTCCTAGCTTTGCAATGTAGCACTATCTTTCTTTGATAACTATTATTGTTTTAGGAAGCGGGTGCAGGTTGAGGTGTAGTGTCTTGCTGTCCTTGCACTGTGTTTTTAAGTTGATTGATTAACTGTCCCCGTGTTTGTTGGTTTAACTGCAACGTTAGTACGGACATAGTAGCCAAAATACGTTCTGAAGTGGCACGTAAATTATAAATTTCAGAGGAGGCTTCTGCTAATAAAGTAATTTGTTCGCGTTGCAAGGCAGCAGGATTGTCGCTGAGTAGAGATTTATACCAATTTTCATCGGTAATACGGCGTGTGGCCATAAGATTTTCCAGTTTAAGTGCGCTCAGATCCTTTGTGCTGCCACTGACTGTGTTAACTGCATGCTTGATTGCATCATCTGAAATGGTATTAGTATCTATCGGCATGCGTTCTGCGTATAAAAAATACAAATTATTTAAAGCAAGTGATTGAGCGGCCATATAAGCGCGTAATGCGGATAGATAATCTTGTGTGGGTGCTTCGCCTAATTTTCTTTTGGCTTTCTCTTTACCGTCTTTTTTTACAATACTGTCAAAATCCATTGTGGGTAAAGGGGTAGTGGCGCCTACTAAGGATTGAATGACACGCTGTGCAGCAGCAGCTTGATCTTTACTATATACAAGTGGTTCTATTAGGTTAGCAATATTGATGGCAGTCATCGGCTCTTTGTCGAATATTTGATTGGGCGCACAAGCAAATGGGTTCATAGAACCACCCGGGCAAGCGCCCAGAACAGTGGCAAGATTCTCGGTTCCGTTGGGTGCGATGATATTTTGTAATAAGAGTTCCATCAGCCTATCTGCGGCATTTGTTGTGCCACCTGGTCTTAAATAATAACCCTGCGCAACGGCTAAGGGCTCACCCGTTGTGAAATCAGCGGGTGGTTTGAACATTTCTTTTTTGATGGTTGCCTGACCAAATCCACCTATTAATTTGTCAGCACAACATTGACCGCCTTCGCCGGCAGGAATTGTTGGAGTAGGGGGCACTGTATCTCCGGCTTGTGCGTAGGGCGTATTGATTATCAATAAACAACTAAAGCATACAGCCACTAAGTTGAACAAAAATCTTATACGGGCTACAAGTAATTTCATAAAGCGATTCCTATCTAATTTAAACCGTACTCATTCAATAAAAATATTCATAAATTTTTTAAGTTAGCGTGTGTTGTTATTTGCCGGTTGTGCAGGCATAAAAATATTCGGTGCTGCGGGTCGAGCGGGTTGTTGTGCAGCGTTATTATTGGTTTGTGTATTTGATTGTTGTGGCGGTGGTGGAGGCGGAGCGTTCGCCCAAGGATTGTTGCCTTTTGCTTCGTCACTCCACGTATCGTGTTGCACCCAGGGATTTTGTGGTTGCGTTTGTTCTGCCGGAGCGCGTGGTTGCACAACTGGCTGATTTGCTGGTTGGTTTGAAGGAATAGTTTGTGTTTGAGGCGCAGTCTGTGTAGGAGGAGCGGTTGATGTATTAGTCTGATCCTGATCTGCTAATCCGTCCAAGGTATTTTTTGCTGCTGCATCTTGGGCTTCTTGCCATTGCTTTTGATAATAATCATCTGCATAGCTAAAGTTACTGAAGCCTAAGCTAATAAGCAGCGTAAAGAGTAAAAGATAAATACACTTCATGGCTATTCGTTTTCCAATGCTTTCAAAACAAGATCAAGACGTTGGCGTGAAAATACTCTACCTAATAAACGTAGGCGTTCAAAGGCCATATTTCTGCGCAAAAACAAATCAGCTTCTTCATTCTTAGAGGCATTGTGAATTTCTTCAGCGTGCATCAACAAGCGGGCGGCAGAACCAGGTTGACTGGTATCAAGCGCTTGCAACAGGCGCAACGAACGATTCATTCCCATATGAATTGCTATACGAATAAATAGAGCTTGTTGGCCTAATTTACTCATGTCAACCGTACTGAAATCATCCAGCTCTTTTTCGAGTTCCTCCATGGCTTTCTCGAATTTTGGCTTGCCATCCTGTGCCCATTTCTCTACGTTCTCCATGAAACTAACAACGCGATAGATCATTGGATCTTGAAATTGTTTCCAGTATTGATGCGAAGCTTTTAAACTTAACTCAGGCATAGTGGTTAAAGAAACTACATTTCTAAAAAACTAAAACTGTACTATTAAAGTTATAAAAAAACAAGAAAGCATTAGCGCAGTATTTTTTTATTACGCGTGCTTATTTCAATGACAGTATTTTTGAAATTATTTATTTACTGGATGCGTTACTGAGTTTTAGTCACGCTATAATCTGATAAATTATTTTTTAGTTTTCTTATATTTCGAAAAGGAGCATCATGGGTTTATTGCGCAGCACCAGAAATTTAGGAAAACATCTTTTTAATGTTCCTTCTTGGATTGGTTATCGTCAACTGCGTTTTATGACACGAGGTGTTTGGAATTTTAGTAAAGGGTTTTTTATTCCTAAACACCCTAAATGTCGCGAAACTTTTGAAGAAGCGCTCGTTCGTTTTGGTTTAACTGAGCAAGATTTGCAGCAACGTATTAAAGAATTTACAGGTCTGACAATTTTATGGTTGATACTATTTTTTTTAGATGTTGTGTACGCCTTATATTTAGCGTGGAAAAATTCTTGGTTGGGGTTTTTTCCAACGATGGGTATTAGTCTTATTTTATTAACGCAGGCGTTTCGATATCAGTTTTTTATATTTCAAATTAGACAACGAAAACTGGGTTGTAAACTGCATGATTGGTTTACTGCCTATTTTGGGGGAGAATAACCTATATGAGAAAAATATTTTTCTTCTTAACGCCGTTATTACTTTTTGTACCCTTGCCGCTGTGGGCGGCGGATGATCTTTTAACACCTACGCAGCAAGATCTTTCTATGCATTATTTGTCGATGATCTTCGGAGTAGTCGATGGTGTATTACACGGAACGGGCAGTCAGATCTTAGGAAAGATGTTTAGTACTTTTAATTCCGCTATTTTGCTGATGTCTGCTGTTATTATTACGTATATTTTTATTACCTCTATTCTAAATACAGCACACGAAGGCGAATTTTTAGGGCGCAAATGGTCTTCGATCTGGGTTCCTTTGCGTACAGTCACAGGGATTGGCTTGCTGCTTCCTAAAGCGTCTGGTTATTCGATGATCCAAGTGCTTGTAATGTGGGTTATCGTGCAAGGGGTCGGTGCGGCGGATCATCTTTGGAAAACAACGCTTGATTATTTGCAGCAAAGCGGCGCGGTTGTGCAAGCTGAACAGAACATTAACGGCGGATCAGTAGACAACAGCGCATTTTTTACAAAAGTCATCGCGCCTATATTTAAGTCAGAAGTATGTATGTTGGCTTTGCAGCAAGCGGAAGCTAAACAAAATCAACCTCAACGTGTACAGGTACCCAACTTTGCTGCTTCCTTACATATCGGTAACACAAGTACAGGCGCACCTGTTAATTATGCACAAGATTCTAGCGCTGCTATTTTTTTTCCTGGTACTTTTCAGGATACTGCGTTTAAGGATAGTTTGCGTGGGACCTGTGGAAGGTTGCAATGGAACTTTATTAAGCCACAACAATCCGGCGAGTCGGCTGCCCAGCTGGCGGTAGGTATGAGTACTGCATTACAGCAGTTAGCATTTAGTTTGCTGCCGCTTGCTCAATCGGTTGCTAATAGAATAACGGATCCAAATGCTCAACCTGTGTCGAGCGGTGATCCTATGTTATTTCCTGTAACGCGTCTCGTTGGCGCCAGTATGACTTATTTTGGCATCATGAAACCTTTATTGAATACAGGAGGCGGGGCTGATGCAAAATATAAAAGTTTTATTAAACGTTCGGGTGAATTAGGCTGGGTGCTCGCAGGGAGTTATTACTATCAAATCGCTGCGCTTAGCCAGAGTGCGCGTAAAAATAATAATGCAGCGGCTGATTTAAGCAGTAATGTTGAACCACAGTTCAATCCTAACTATGCAGGCGATCCGTTCAATAGTTTTAAAGATAACCCAACGAATAAAGTGGTTGTTGAGTATATTGTTAATAATTTGAAATCTATTACTTCGGAGAATGGTCCGATCGATCAGTATGCAGTAAAAGAAGCAGCTTTATCTAAACAACAAAGTGGTAATACCGATTCAGGAGATTCTGGTTATAAATTTCCAGGCTTGAGTGATGTTAAAACAAGCGGGGGTGGATTCGGTAGCGCTGTTAATGGGATTATGGGTTTTATTTTTAATAAATTAATGTCAGGTACGGCTGAATTTCAAAAAAAATTATCTGATGCTGTGGGTTCGGGCGGAATGGATCCTATTTTTGGGCTAGTGACTATTGGTAATTCACTGGTCACTCAAATTGAAACTGCCTGGGTAGGTATTTTTATTGGTATCATCGGCTTGGGACTTGTCAATGTTGGAGTGGGTCTTGCGGCAGGGTTTTGGAGTGTCGGTTTAGCAGTGAATATAGCACTCGCTGTCATTACTTTGCTTATGTCGTTCCTGCCTTTATTTACTATCTGGGCAGGTATTAATTTTGTGTTAGGTTGCACTTTATCTTATTACATCCCTTTGTTGCCGTTTATTTTATTTTTATTAGGAACTATCACGTGGTTTGCTGCAGTCTTAGAAGCAATTATCGCTGCGCCTTTAGTCGCTTTGGGAATTACACATCCTGAAGGTCATGATTTTCTCGGTAAAGCAGAACAGGCTACGATGTTGTTAGCCAGTGTCTTTCTGCGTCCTATATTAATGATTTTTGGTTTTATTTTCGGCATTATTTTATCTTATGTCGCGATTGAACTATTTAATAAAGGGTTTGTTATCGCCATACAATTTTTAAGAGAATACAATGGTGACTTTTTGGTGATCGTGTATCAAACTGCCGTTATGTCAGTGTATACAGCCACCACCTTGGCTATTATTAGTCGTTCTTTTTCAATGATTTATGAAGTACCTAATAAGGTGTTGCGTTGGATTGGTGGACCGACAGAAAGCGGAGGCGAAGAATCGATCATGCAGCAGATCAGCGGTCAACAAAAACAAGATGTGGGTGCTATTGCACAGAAAGCGCCTTCAGGCGAAAGTGGTGTACAAGCATCGAAATTGGGTGCTGATATCGGTAAGGGTATAGCTGAGCTGAAAAAATCAAAAACAACAGCCAAATAAAAGATGTTCATTGTTTGTTAAGAACTCTATTGAGGTTTTATTAGTATGAAAGAAGAGCAGGGTGTTGATTCTTTAGAAAATATTGAATCCTTGTTAGAGATTTTTAACGTGGATGATTTCGTCGATAACATTCAGCAATTGCAAGTTCAAAAACTTGTTCATGCCTCAATTTTAGAAGTGCTTCTCGATTTTTTTTGGGCTAGCTTCGAGATTATCGCTCTAGGTGCTTTGCCTGAAGCGCAGGATGATGATTTTGAGACAGTAGATAAACCTACTAAAAAAGATAAACGTAAGAAAGATAAACGTAAGAAAGCGAAGCGCGTTTCTGTAGAGAATGGATTATTAGTTTTAGATTTAGGGGATCGTTTGTTAACTTCAACAGGTGAGCATTACGGCAGTTTTTCTAAAAATAAATTATTACGCACCGCGCGTGTCATGGTTGAAATGATGGCAAGTAGAGGCGTTAAACAAGTACGCTTTGATGGTTCTTCTAACAGTGCTGCTTTAGTCGCCTTACAAGCTTGTAAAGAATACGGAATGACAAGCGATTATCAACCGAATGAACGTTACAAAGCAGCGTTGAAACGTGCAGAACAAGTACAGATAAAAATGCGTTTGTAGTTGAAAAATTTTTCTTATAATTGTCGCGCCAAAAAGATGCCTATCCAGGCTGCAGTCAAACAAGCGAGTACGCTGCCCACACTATTGATCAAAGCACTCAGCCACGCTCCGTTTTCTAAAAGATTAATCGTTTCTATTGAGAAAGCTGAAAAGGTTGTATAGCCTCCTAAAAATCCAACCAGCAAAAATGAACGAAACGCCGATCCATAATGACGATTTAGGCTTAATGTAGCGAATACTCCCATGAGAAAGCAGCCGCTGATATTAACGGCTAACGTGCCGTAAGGAAATCGATGGACATGTAAGCTCCAATGAAGGACGTAAGAAAGCCAATAACGTAATACCCCTCCTAAACCTGCTCCAATAAAAATTAAGAATGATGTAGACATCTAAATTTTCACTGTTATTTGCTGTTAGTAAGAGTTGTTGGCGACAGAACGTTTTTTTTATCTTGGCTAAAAAATAATAACAAACATTTTCTCCTTTCTATTATATTGTCGTTTTGTGTTTCGATCGTGTTATCAAGATTGTGTTTTATGATTTCTTTCGAGTATTTTTTTTTGATTTCTGAATGCTCGCCCAATAAATTTTTGTTATTCAGTATATACGGCAACACGATCGTGTCGAAATCAGATTGATGATCCTCAATGCAGACTACTTTATTTAGCAGTGAGAGAGCGAAGTGGGATGAATAGTTTGCGATTAAACAACGAAGCGGTATGTTTTCATGAAGAATGTCGTTCAATACCTGAGACGACATTTGATCACACAGCTTTTGTAAATTCTTATCCGCTGTATTCATTAGAATTCCTAAGATGAATGCCTTATCAATATCTTCGGGATAATAGTTTGTAAAATAGTGTTCGAACATTTTATCTATTATCTGATCAGAACATCCCTCATTGAATTGATTCATTGCTTTAAGTTGTCTCATCCTATCGGGAGAAAAAATGTAGTAAGGGTGAGGAGAGGAGATATACTCTTTTTCATGCGTGAAGAAGTATTGCGTGAAAGCTAACACTTCTTTTTGTTTTTCCTTGAGTATTTGTAGATCCTTTTGAGTTTCCTCAGGATAGTGTTTTCCGATATAACGGACCGTGTTTTCATATAGCGCTTGATCTTGAGGATATCTTTCCCAGCTTAGTGCAGCCGTGCCGGTTAACCATTGTCTAAAGCTTTGAGAATATGGTAGGCAGCTTATATCTTCCTGTGCGCGTGAAACAACATATGCAGCTAAGTCAAGATCGAGAGGCAACGAATATACCAACAATTTGGCGGCTTTTTCGTATTTTTTCCATAATACTTCTTTGTCAAATAACACTTTGTCAAACATGAGCTCACATGCTTTTTTATCGGTAAAATCGAAAGCGAAAGCGAACGAAATCATCCATTTTGTCGTTATCTTATTTATTAATAAACCAATGACTTCGGTTGAACAGATCTCGAATAAATAGTTAAGTAAATAAACATTGACTGATTTAATTTTATATTTCTGTTGATGGCTAAAAATAGCACGTAGATCTTTCGCTGATGTTTCTTCTATAAATTTTTTAATTCCTTCTTCGTTTGTCATTGCTTCCAGAATTCGATTTTCCATAATACATATTGTGTCAACATTGCACGGTT
Source organism: Gammaproteobacteria bacterium (assembly GCA_013289115.1). Taxonomy (GTDB): domain Bacteria; phylum Pseudomonadota; class Gammaproteobacteria; order Diplorickettsiales; family Diplorickettsiaceae; genus JABDAQ01. The sequence continues at coordinate 430 of JABDAQ010000018.1, read as the reverse complement.
TTTGTTTTACTGATTTTGAGCTGTGATCCTCATCATAAGATTGTGTGAAAGATAATGGCGGCAATACAGTTCTCTCCAGTAGTTCATCTGTGCGTTTGATTGGCGCTTTACTCAGAATCACTAAAATAAAGATGTTAAAAATATCCTGGCGGTGTGTATATGTGGGAGATCGTTTAAGAAGTTCTTCAAATGCTTTCTGAATGATCCGATCGGCCTTTATATAAAGACATTTTCCTTTTTTTGCGTATCGAGTCAATGTAAAAACATCGACCATGAACTCTAGTATATCATTACGTATAATATCGCCTTTTACACGATGAAATAATTCTCTGTATTGTATACAACCTTGGTAAAAATTAATCACTCTCGTGTATGCTTTCTGATAGTTTAAAACTTCTTGATGATAGTGAGTCTGAACGAATTGAAAAAA
>JABDAQ010000017.1 GCA_013289115.1 Gammaproteobacteria bacterium | reverse complement strand
AGGATGAATCACCGAATACACTTCTAGATTATTTAATCCGGAAAACAAACTTTCTTTTGATACTCTTAGAATCCCCGTTAATACCGCTTTGAAACAATGTGGATTATCTTTTAACGCCGATCCTAAAAATGCCCGAAATAATTCGACTATCTGTGGATAATAGCCGTTTAAATACCCCGATTGGATCGGTGTGTCATATTCATCAATCAGAATGATCGGCGCTACTTTGTGATAACGGTGCAGATAAGTACTTAATCCTTTTAACGAATAATTGATCCCAGCAGAGGAGGCTCGCTTTTCAAGAATCGCTTGATAGTCTTTTTTTTCATCGGTGGCTAATACATCGGTTGTTAATAAATAACGATGTTCTCCATAAAGGAATGCGATGAGTTGACAAAAATTTTGATAGGTTTCTTCAAACGTAGAAAACTTAAGATCTTTCAGGGTTAAAAAGATAACTGGGTAGTGGCCTTGATGCTGATGTGCTATTTCTTTTTCTTCGTGAATCTTTAAGCCATAAAATAAATCCTGTGTGCTTTGACCGTCTACTTCGCTGGCAAAATAATACCGCAGCATCGATAAATTTAAGGTCTTCCCAAAACGACGCGGTCGCGTGATCAAAATTACACGCGCATCTTCCACTACGTCTTTGATGAAAAGACTCTTATCCACAAAATAATAACCTTCTTGAATTAAAAGACGAAAATCGCTTTCACCTATCGGTATTCTTAATTTGCTCATCGTGTTTCTTAAAAAATTTTTACTTATTGAATAAATATTCCCTTATGATAACAGGTGTGGATTAGTTTTACGCATATTTTCTCTGCAGCGCACATAATAATTACCTAAAAACAAAGCATCAATTTTTGTTGCTAACAAAGTAGAAATCGCTTCTTTCGGTGAACATACTATCGGCTGACCTTTGATATTAAAAGATGTATTGAGCACGATAGGAAATCCTGTCTTTGTTTCAACGGCATCTAATAACCGCCAATATAAGGTGTGTTGTTCTCTATTTACAGTTTGTATACGCGCACTGCCATTGATATGAGTGATAGCAGGCAATCTCGCTTGATACTCTAAACGCACAGGCACTGTATACGTCATATGTGGTAACTCTTGATTAGGCTCGACCTCAAAATAAAGATGCGCTGCTTCCAATTTGACAGAAGGTGCAAATGGACGAAATGTTTCTCGCTTTTTCACCAATTGATTTACGATAGTGCGCATATGTGGATGACCTGGATTCGCCAAAATACTGCGATTACCAAGCGCACGCGGACCATATTCCATACGTCCTTGCATCCAAGCAATCACTTGACCGTCTGCAATCATCGTGGCTGCTTGAATGATGCACTCTTCTAGCGATAATTGCTCAATAATCAGTTGATCAGCAACTTGAGATAAAGCGCTCAAAGATTCAGGATTAGAATAAATGGGTCCGTAAAAAGGGAGTTCGTATCCGTATGATCGCCGAGTTATACTGTTTTTTGTTTTATGCGTTTGATAAAGCGCAGCACCTAAAGCTGTTCCTGAATCGCTCGCAACAGGTGGCACATACATAGCATCGAATTTTTTACTTCGCAAAATACTGCCATTGGCAACGCAGTTCAAAGCAACGCCACCGGCAAAACATAAATGTCTCAATCCAGTTTGTTTTTGCCAATAACTGACAATATGTTCCAATGCTTGTACCAGTCGTTGCTGCAAGGCGGCTGCAATATCGTGATGCTCTGATCGAATGGGCTCATTTGACCGTCTAAATGGCAGCTTTTGCTGTTGCAACCACAGCTTAAAACCACGATTTGTTTGTTTTTCTAGCGTAGTTTTATTGTTTGTGAATCTTTGAATGAGCACACCGCCATCTTCAGTAAACACTATCAGTTTTTCAAAAAAAGTCCGATAACGTTCAGGATCACCATAAGGCGCTAAACCCATGATTTTATACTCATCCGCATTGGGTTCAAAACCAAGATAATCCGTCATAATCGAATATAAAATTCCTAAAGAACTGAACAAATTGTAGTTTTTTAAAGGTATTAAATTGTTTTCTTGACCTACGATTACTGAAATACTATCGACTTCAGCAATGCCATCGGCCACGATAATTAAGGCTTCTTTGAAACCACTCGGATAAAAAGCACTCGCTGCATGCGCAAGATGATGTTTAATGGGTACAAATTTATGTCTCAGATTATCATTAGCCCAATGGTTAACAATGAACGCTTTCTGTGCATCAGGTGACAAAATTTCTTGATAAAGTTGTGTGTTATAAGCATCCAGCATGAATAATGCGCGATAGTCACTGTAATCATATCCATGACAAATATGATCCACTTGATCTATAGTAATACTCGCAGCTGACAAGCAATAGTGAATCGCATGGATCGGAAATTGTGTCGTAAATTTTTCTTTATTAAAGCGTTCTTCTTCAGCCGCCGCCAGTATCACACCCTCTGAAACTAAACAAGCAGCAGAATCTAAACCTTGACACATGCGATACTCTTGCTCGCTTAAGCCAGGTAACATTTTTTTTCTAAACGCAATGCTATTGTGTAAACCGCTATATCCAAGAATGTACATGGCTCATCTCAAAGCGTGACACAATGACCAATATTCGTATATTTATTATGTTCTACGAGAAATTTTGGCGCGAATTCGCCAAGCGACCGCGCTAAGGCAATGGCTTGATGAATATCGGTTGTATGATCCAAGAGATCATATACTTGCTGAATTTCTTGTAAAACATAATATACAGTTTGTAATTTATCAGCGCGATAAGGTTCACGTAGCATAGCGACACAATCGAATGCTTTACGCACCGGTTGATCACTCGACAAACAATAAATAGATTCTGAATAAGACGATACAATACTACTACCAAAAATTCTTAATCCTTCCGGAGTATTGATTAATCCTGTTTCTGTTGTGAACCACATTAATCGTGCACAAAGCGGGCGATCGCGCTCTGATACGCTTAAAGAAAACTGTGCGTAAGCTTGCATAAAATCAGCATAATCAAGCGACACTAACATAGTACAATGGCCAAATAACTCATGAAATGTATCGGGATCTTTTGATAAATGCTCTTCGTGTTTGCTTCGCAAAAAAATACTAGAAGGAAATTTGCGTTGTGCTAATAATTGAAAATAAGACTCAAACGGCAATAGACCTGTCACAGGAACAACCTGCCAGCCTGTATAATCCTGCAATCGTTCCGAAACCTCTTTGAATTTAGGAACGCGATGCGCGGACAAATCTAATTTTTTAAAATTTTCTAGAAAAAAACTGCAGGCTTTATCCTGTAAATTATTGATTTGTTTGCTATATAACTTTGCCCACATAGCATCATCGTCTGCTGTAAATACTGGATCGGACTGTATAGCTATCGAAGACGTTTTTTGTTGATCACAATAGCCAAGCGGCACAGCTTGTATTAAATTAGACATAGCTATCCTTGTTTTTTAATAAACTCCAATTGCAAACTCAAACGCGATGTTTTCGCTATCTCGGCTACAGGATTGACACAGTGCCAGGCTTCGAGTGAACGCGCAATCGCAACGGAAAAATTCACTAAAGGTGGCACCGAGAACTGCTCATCCTCCATTCTATGGCTGGCTAGTAATTTAAAGCAGCCGCCCCATATGTTCGACCAAATGGGATTAAAATAAAAAATTTGGGTAACAATTTTATCTTCATTATCAATGTGTGGAGCTACCCAATCACCTTTGTCAAAACGGTAAAAACTAATATTGATATAAGTACTTTGCAAAGAAATATCCAGGCATCGGCTGAGTGCATTATTATAAGCATCCGACATTAATTGCTGGACTAACTCAACCCAAATTTTATGCACGCTATACATAGTTGGACTGTATTTATTTTCAAGTATTAGGTTTTGAAGGTGAAAGGAATAATGTTTTTTAGGACCGCGATCGCGTATACAACGAACAAATCCATCTGTTGGATAAGCACAGTATAAATCATGGTGATACTGCGGAGAAATTAAATTAGAGAGTAAAGCCCAGCGTTGTTGATCTTTTTTGACCAGTGCATAACGCAATGCGTGTAAACATATCATAATGTTTCCGGACACGAGGTTTGATAGGAAATAATTGGTTCATGCTTCGGAATAGAACTTTTATCTCGAAGATATTGAACTTCTAAAAACGGTTTATGTTGAGTCGTGACTGTCTGCCAAATAAACTGTGCTAAATCATTTTGATTTAAATAATTATCAGTAATTATTTGATCTTTTTCATAGAAAAAATTCGGCTTACTACCTCCTGGATTCATTAAAGTTACCTTTGATCCCGGAAGTGTTTGTGTCAAATCATTGGCAAAATTCCGAGCGAATGCTGCTTTAGCCGCACATAACCCACAATAGACCGCCTCATGTTGACGTAAACGCCAAGAAGAGCAAGAAGCAATCATAATAAAATGATAAGGAGCGCATTGATGTCGATGCAAGGTTCGTATAATTTTTAAAGGAAGGCGGTAATGTAAATCAATCATTGCATCCAATTCAAAATCTGTATGATCAGCAAACGGTTTATGTAAAAAAACGCCTGTAGACCAAATTAAATAATCGATCCTTTGATTAGCACGTTCGTCGTAAACATAATGATTCCTATCAGCGAAATAATCATAGGCATCAGCAAAATTTGCAGGACCTGCTTTGCGCTCCGACACGATATACCTGTTACTTTGAATAGAAAATCGATGAGCTATTTGTGCTAAATGTATCCCTATTCCTTGCTCAGAGGTAATCAACATTGCTTTTTTCATAGCAAACTCCGTGAACAAACCTGCGCCATACAATCAAAAAATAGTTGGATACATTGATCAATCGTTTGCGTAGTAAATAATTTTTTTCGATGGCGTACTTGTAAGATTAAATCATTCTGATCATCCAGCATACGTACCGATAAATGTCGCCTCACAGAGTGAGACGATTGAATCGGCAATATAAAAACATCTAAATTTGCTACAGATAATCTATTCACACTGCGCTCATAGTCAAATAATACATTAAACATGTCCTGACAATGTGTAGATTCTCCATAGAGTTCCTGACAGATGGACTCTATGCTAACAGGCACGGCATAAATAGCATGAAGATTAGCATTCGTTACTTGTATCAATTCGCTAAAATTAGTTATTTTAGAAAAATCAACCAAGGAAATTGCTTGTTCACTTAAAGGACCCACCATTTTAGACCAGCGCACATTCGTTCTACGTGAAATATTAATACCTACACCAAAACGTTCTTGCTGGAAGCATTGATATAAACACAATTTAAAAGCCGATAATAAGAAAACAAATAAGCTGATCTGGTATTGATGGCAATACGCTTTTATTTCTACCGATATCTCATAGGGAACGCGCACTTGTACACAAGCCGCGGTTAAATCACATTCATCCATTGTGCCGAAATCTAGCTTAATGGGATGCGCTGATACTTTATTTTTCCAACGTACTAATTGATTGTAATACTCAATCGTAGATTTAATTTCTTGCTCATAAGCAAGATAATCACTCAATGAAACACGCTGACTGTCTTGGCTATAATTGCGATTTTTCGCTAAGAATAGGTAATGTTCTAATAAATCAGACAGTAGTAATTGCGCTGAAAAAGGATCGGAAATAACATGATGCATAAAAATATACAGTATGTGTTTTTGTAACGAGCAACGTATCAACTGTATTTTAAAAAGAGAATCGCGATTTAGATTAATTTCTTGGTTATTCAGTTTTAAATAATGGATGTCCAACTGATTTGATTGCTGCGGATGCGGCTTATTTTCTAAATTCAAGAAATTAAAAACACCCTCATATTTCTGCAAGATTACGTTTGCATTATCTACAATAGTAGCGCGCAAAATAGGGTGCTGTTTTATTAATTGATGCGTCGCTGCTTCTAAATAGTGCTCATCAATAAAGGTATTTAATCGAAGAGGCAAGACAATATTATTAATCGATGTAAATCCGCGAGCCGTTCGCAATAGCCATTTCTGATTATCACTCAATGGCCAACGCGCAAGCGATGCTTGCGCCGACGTATCAATCGGCATCAATTTTACTTGCTGTTTAATCAATTTTGCTAAGGCACTAATAGTAGGCTGTTCAAAAAGCACAACAACGCTTAAATTAATCGCAAATTGCTGATTAATTTTCCCTATTAACGCTAATGCACTTAAGGAATCTCCTCCTATATCAAAAAAATGTTGATCAGGAGCGATCGATGTACGATTTAAAATTTCTGACCATAAAGCCGTTAATTTAGCCTGAACACTGTTATCAATTAGCGCAGTCAACGTATGAGATTGATCCGTCATTTGCGTGTGCTGAATTTTTTTATACAGCGTATATAAAGCAGATTTATCAATTTTATGATTTAGGGTCATCGGCAATTGAGCCAAAGCGATAATGCGATGCGGTATCATATAATCGGGTAAGTTTTCTTTTAAAAACCGTTTTATATTTATTTCAATCTCCACTGAATCAGAAACAGTGAGCACAACGAAAGCGATCAGCTGGCTAATCACAGAGTCGTTCTCTCTATAAGCGATGATCGCTACGTTCTCGATCTCGGATAAACACAAGATATGCTGCTCTATTTCTATCAATTCGATACGAAATCCGCGTAATTTAATTTGTTCATCGGCTCTTCCGACAAAAACAAGATTGCCATCGGATCTTTGTTTCACTAAATCGCCTGTCTTATAAAATATTTTCTCACTACCATCCAACTGAACAAATGAGTTGCGAGTCATCGCATCATTCTGCCAATAACCCGGCCCAACACCGAGTCCACTCAGATATAATTCTCCTACTTCACCCAAAGCACAGACGCGAAAATTATCATCAAAAATAAAAATCTCCATGCCTCGTAAAGGTTTTCCTATAGGCACTTCCGTTAAATGAGTCCAATCATAGGTTTTAGAACACCAATACGTTGCATGAATACTTGCTTCAGTCGGACCATAAACATTACATAATTCCACCTTAGGTAAACATCGCTTCAATTGCTTTAGATCAGAAATCTGCCAAGATTCTCCGCCTCCAAGGATTAACTCTAAGCGGTGACACAGTGTAATGTTTGATTGATTGAGTAAAATTCTCAGCAAACTTGGACCGGCATGCAGTACACGCATACTATATTGCCGAATTATTTGACAAAGATCGTCAGGACTATAATTAATTTTTGGAATCACTACAGCCGCGCCTAAAGACAATGGCCAAAATAATAGCCATACAGATGGATCAAAAGCACAGGAGACATTCAGTAATAATTTATCCGTGTCTGTCAAAGAAAAAATGGCTTGCATCTGACTGACTGTGTTGTAAACATTACCATGCTGAATCATCACACCTTTGGGTTTCCCTAAAGTACCCGACGTATATATAAGGTAACAAAGATGGGTAGATGCTATGTTTATATCTGGATTTTTTATTGAATAGTGCGTCAACTGATCCGCAATCGCATCAAGTACAATCGTGGCTATGTTGATCCAAGATAAATCGCCGACTTCAGTGTGTGTCAATAGCATGACTGGCTTCGCATCGCTCAGTAGGTTGCTTAATCGTTTTTTAGGCACACTGATATCAAGAGGTAAGTACGCTGCACCTGTTTTTAAAATGGCAAGCAAGGCGATGATTTGCGCAAAACCAGGATAAAAGTAGAGACCCACGATAGTATGCGATCCGACACCGGAGTCTATTAGAAAATGGGCAATTTGATTTGCTTGCTGATTTAAATCGCGATAACACAATGTGTTTTGTTCATGAATAAGCGCTACGTATTCAGATTTAAGCACAGCACACGCTTCAAACTGAGCCTGTATTGTTTTATTCTGATCCATTAAGAAACATCCTTGTCCTATTGATTACACCTGCGTAGATTCTGCTAGGAATAATACATCCAGCTGCATTTTAATATCCTGCGTTATTCTACTTTGCAAAGAAACAGCGCCTAAATTTTCTATGAGCTGTTCTTTGTTGGATGCACCAATAAGCACAGAGCTTACCCGAGCATTAGATAAACACCAGGCTAACGCAAGTTGTGCTACAGAACAACGCAAAGCATCAGCGATGATCTTCATACGTTTAACTTTTTTAACACGCTGATTGAAATCAGAGGTAATAAGACGTGATTCACTCGCCAAACGTGAATCTACCGGGATACCGTCGCTGTATTTTCCGGTTAATACACCTGAAGCTAAGGGGCTATGAGCGATTACGCCCATAGTGTATGTCTGATATAAATTACGATATTCCTGTTCAACACGTTGACGCTGAAACAGATTATATTCGGCCTGTTCCATGCTAGGAGGAATGCAATGCATTTGTTGGGCTAACTGATAGGCGAACACGATTTTCTCTGCGGGCCACTGAGAAGTGCCCCAATAAAATGCGTACCCCTGGCGCACAATACTGTCCATCGCTAATACAGTTTCTTCAAGAGAGGTATAGGGATCGGGTCGATGACAAAAAACCAAATCGACATAATCCAACTGTAACCGACGCAAAGAATTTTTCATGCCTTCTAGCAAATGTTTGCGTGACAAACCTATATCGTTAGGCCCAAAGCCACCCCAAAATAGTTTGGTGGTTACAACTAAAGACTCGCGGCGAAAACATTTAAGCACTTCACCCATCAAACATTCTGCCATGCCTTCTGCATAACGTTCTGCATTATCAAATAAATTTATACCGCGATCATACGCCAAAGCAACAAGCTCTCTCGTGGCTTTAACACTTAAGTGTTTGGAAAAAGTGAGCCATGGACCCAAGGACAATTCACTGACTTGAATCGCTGCTTTACCTAATCTACGGTAATTCATTACTTGAAAAAAGTTGAGAACTATACAGGGGTTGAAAGCCTTGTGTTAGATAAGCAGTCTGATCAAACTCAGACACGATTGTGACTATCCGATGATAGCCTTGATTCTTCACATAATTGAGCAAGTTATTTTCTAACTGAGCGCCGTGTTCATCGCTACCATAGAGCCGATATAAACCAACAATCTGTGCATAGAATACGAGCGCAACACAAGCCATTGCTTTACCTTTGTAACAAAGCGCATAAAATTCTATCGGATCATCAGCCGTATAAATAGATAGAATTAACCTGAGATATTCAATCACTGATTGATCCCATCCATCATAATCGCTGAGTTCTATGCTCTGTATTTTTCTGACTTCCATCCTGTCAGAGTGTATACACACTTCCCATGAATCCAAATTCAAATACAGAGTAATTTTTGTATCTGAATGATAGAAACCACGTTGTTTCATACAGTACTTCACAAGCACAGATGATTCAGACTCTGCTACCCAGAACGTAAAAGGCACTGCTGGATTAGAAAAATAAGAGTGAATGTCCAGGATTTTTTTATCTATGATTTTTTCATCTGTTCCAAATTCACTATCAATCGCATAATTATAAATAGCACATTTTAAGCCCAAATTAACCAAGGTATAACCTGGAATACGAATAAACAGTATGTCGGGTAAATATTGCTGAAAATGCGTCATAAACACATTTAAATTAGCCTGACTGGTCATTATCAGTTTTTGTTTTGACCAATGCTCAGATGAACCAGGATTAATTTTTGTGCTGTAATTTTGCTTACTCCAACGTTTAGCTTTGGCATCAATGCTGCGTATTAGATCTGACTTACCTTGAACATAGCCATTGATGTCTTGTGAATATGCGACAGCCAGCTTTTGTTTTAGCGCCGCGTACTGATTTCTTTCTTCCGAATGTTCAGATAAATAATCGCGAAAACGTACATAACGTATGATCTGAGGATCGGCGCGTTCAAATATATGACAATTAAACCGAAACCCTTTGCTTAATTTACTCGTGATATAACTGCGATGCGGAATGATACTACGGCTCAACGGGCCATAACCCTGCTTCTGCAATAAAGAGGTAATCGAAGAGAGAACGTCTAGGTTATCAACTTCTATAACTAAATCAATCACTGGTTTAGAAAAAGGCATGCCGACAATAGCCGTGCTACCAATATGATAACTACGTAGAAGAAGATCGCCTAATTGAGCGCGTAATAATTCTGACTCTTGACGGTAATACAAAGGCCATTGGTCGTTATAGGGATCCACATTAATGCGTTGATACTCACGAACCGCAATACTACTTTTTTCGTTGGTGCATTCCATTCATTCGTCCCCTCATTTGCGTGCATTGATTAGTTGCATACGCTAAATACAGCGGGTATCCTAAGCATTGGAATTCGTTGCGTCAAGTAAGAAGCAACACAGCAAGGAATTGAAGGAACGCGTGTTATGTTATGTGTTAAAACGATCAAACAAGCACAACTAGAAACATCGCCCTTTCGTTATACGGTTATTCCTCAATGCTTCGATACCGTTACTTTAAATAAATTATGGGAACATTTACCTGGATGTAATTATTATCGATCGGTACGCACTACAGGCAGCGATAAATTTTATAATGTCGTTAATAACATTTTACTCAAATTAGGCTCTAATACAGCAAATGCTGAAAGCAAGCTCAACCTTCCATGGCTTCTGTTAGTCAATACATTAAAAAGTAAATCCTATCTAGAAGCTTTGTCACAGGTGTTACAAGAGAATTTATTGGATTGCCCTTTAGAGATCACGTTAAAGCGTTATGGGTACGGTGATTTTATTTCTTCGCATACGGATAAAGAAAACGTACGCGCTACTCATATGATTTTTTTAAATCAAGTTTGGGAAGAAAGCTGGGGCGGTCAACTCTGTTTTTTATATGACAAACATACCGTGTTCAAAAAATTTCTACCTATAGCACAGCATTCTATTGCCTTCGTACGGGCTAACAATTCCTGGCATACCGTAGAGCCTATAACGAAGCCTAATATCGAGCGTATTGCTATCCAAGTCGCTTTTTGGAATATTACAGAACGTATTGTGTTGGCGGGCAGAAAAGAAGAAAAAGTCGAGGTATAAAATCTTATAAAGGAATGCTAGAAACGTGAAGATTTTAATCATCGGTTCTCCAGGATCGGGTAAAACGACCCTTTCAAAACAATTATCACATAGGCTCAAACTGCCTGTTTTTCACTTGGACGATTATTACTGGTTACGCAATTGGCAACGTCCCAGCGAAGAAACCTGGTTAGCTATTTTAGATACCTTGTTGCTTCGTAAAAACTGGATCATCGATGGCAATTATTATGCATCATTCCAAAAACGTGCATTGCAAGCCGATCATATTATCTATCTCGATTATTCCATTTTTCTTTGCCTGTATCGAGCAAGCAAACGCGCGTTAACGCGTTGCTTTATCAGCACTCAGTCTCTACCGCCTGCCCTACGGGTCAATCATACACTACGATTACGAGGCTACTGGCCATTTATAAAATTAATTATTCGCTTTAAAAGCAACTATCGCTGTAATATCATCGCTTTTTTGAATCAAAAAAAAATACCGCATACGATTTTACAAACCCCTTACGAAACATCTATTTTTTTTGAAAATCTTGGCATAACTCCAAACACCTTAGGTTGTATTTTTAGGTTATGAGAACGGGTTTAATAAATTTTCGTTTAGCCTGTCGTTGCAGATTCAATTTCAAAGAGCCACTGTATAAAATACCTTGTTTGTATCGCAGTGGAAACTTGAGTCATGTACCGACAGAAATAGCAAAAATTCTCTACGAAGAATTAGGTATTCAATATCAGATTGATTTACGCAGTGAAGAAGAAATAAAAAAACGTGGCCTTGCGCATAACACGCTCACGGAACAAGGCATAGCGCATAAATCCTATCCAATATCTGATCAAACAAATGTATTTCGATCGCTTAAATACCCAAATAGTACTGATTATTATCGACACTACTGGCAAATGATTCAGGATCATAAAACAATGTTGGCAGATATTTTTCAAGATGTCTTAGCGTCGCCTTATGAACGTATCGTCTTTAATTGTCACGCAGGTAAAGATAGAACCGGCATCATCATCCTGTTATTCATGGAATTATTAAACATTGACAGGCACTCCATCATCGAGGATTACGTCTTATCAGCTAACTATTTATTACCGCATATCGATGATTTTAAAAAACATTGGGAAAAACGCGGTTTAGAAAAAAAAGATTATCTAGTACGCATTCAACCTAAAGCCCATACGTTGCTACTGCTATTTAAACGGTTCGATCAAGAATTTGGTACTGTCATTGGATTAGGACGTGCATTAGGACTCAACCCCGATTTGATCAAAAAATTACGTGCAAAATTTTTTACTTACGAAGTTCGTTCTGTATGAAAATATTGTGTCTCATCCCTCCTTATATACCGAGTTATTTTAACGCCGGCCATCACCTACCTATTTTTCAAGTTGCCTCCTATCTGAGACATTACCGTCCTGAGCATGAAATAGTCTGTGTTGATGCAGCAGCACTCAATCAAACTTGGAAAGAATTATGTGGATTGCTTATTAAAGATTTTGACTTAATCGCTGTCTTAAATGATTTTGACAGTGTGGATACCTTCGAACGGTTTCATTATTATCGCACCTGTTTATCTGCACGAACTAAAACAATTACATTTGGTAGACTCAGCAAACAAATTCCAAGGTTTTTCTTTCAATTTTGTTTCGATGCTATCGTCGCTAGCGGTGATTACGAAGCCGGTGTATTAGCCTACGTCGATTATCTACAAGGAATAACAGCAGGTGAGCAACTGTTCGGTGTACTGCTACGCAGCAATGTAGAACCATGCGCTGCAGGTATTTATTTGAATCCTGACACATGGATATTACCTCAGATCCAAGAAATACCTTATACCGCTTATAATTTTATGTATAAAAATGATTTGAATAAATTTTGCGGCATACCACAGCGCACTGAACTCGTCGTTCCGGTTGCGCGAGGTTGTTCTGTTAATTGTCAATATTGTGATGTTCCGAGCATGCAAGGAAAAATTGAGCGTAGATTATCCGTGGAAAAAACATTACTTTATATTCAAGCAAGTTTTGACTGTCTGCCTTTCGACTACATTTCTTTTTACGCGCCTACGTTTACACTGAATCAAAAGTGGGTGCGCGCTTTATGCCACGGGTTACTGCAATTACCAAGACGCTATCCTTGGAAATGTGTCACAGTATTAAAAACACTGAATGAAGAATTAATTCGATTAATGGGCGCCAGTGGCTGTGTTCGCATCAGTCTTGGCATTGAATCATTCACACATACAGCCGCGTTAGGTTTGCCAAAAATTAAACAAGATACGTTAAAAGCCTTTACTAGAATTGTGAACTTCTGTCGAGACGCCGACATAGAATTAAATTGCTTTATTATGCTCGGCTTACCTGGCGACACACCCCATGATGTAAAACAAACTATGGATATCTGTTTTGAACAAGGAGCGCGCGTTCGTCCAACTATTTACACACCCTATCATTGGTTAACCAATGAAATGACTGTCGCAGAGGTAAGTCACTATAATCGCCAATTATTTCCGCCAGGCTATTTATCCGCTGAGCAAACCGCTGAGTATTATAAAATTTTTTATGACAATCAAAATGATAGAGAGACACGCGTAATGGAAGCTATTACGCAGAGATGAATATTCAAAGTTCTTTTAAAATATCTAAAATTAATGTCATCACAGGCCAATGAGCAATACCAAAACGCACGCAGGCTTCAAGTCCAGGCAATTTAGAAATATCGCGAATTGCATAACCACGCTTGTATAAAAAATCTGTGACGTAAGTAGGATCATCAGAACTGTTTCCTAAATAAACAACCACATAATTGCCGCCTGAAGGTAAAACTTCCCAGTCAACGCGTATTTGCTTCAAGGCCTGTATAAATTTTTCACGTGATCGTATGATATCTTGTTGAATTTCTTGAATGGCTGTTTTTTGAGTAATCAACAGCTTTAATAAAAAATAAAGTGCAGGCCCAGACACGGATGCATCCGGACGCCAACGTGCTAAATACTGTGTTATTCGCTCTGAGGCTATGGTTATAGCAACACGCATACCTGCGAGCCCTAAACTTTTTGAGCATGACCGTACATAAATAATATGCGGCTGCGGACCAAGAATTTCATAGTGATCGAGGGCAGCGAACTGAGCAAAACACTCATCGATAACGAGTAAATGGCCTGCTTTCGCACATGCAAACGCGAGCGATCGAACTTCAGTAGGAGTAAAAACAAAGCCTGTTGGACTATTCGGATTAGAAATTACAACTAACGAAGCAGCGTGTGCTCGTACACACGTAAGTAATGTATTCATGTGAAACATACGCGCGTAAGGCTGACCCAATGATACTGTAGTAACACGGAGTCCTCGCAATTGCGCGTAATCGTGCCAACCAAAATAATTAGGTGTCTGTAAAATCAAACGTCCCGTTACTGTACCGAGTGCATCAAGAATCACAGAAATAATCGCATCAGATCCAGCTGATACGATCAGCTGAGTCACTGGTATTTTCCAATGCTGCGCGATACGCTCTAATGTTTCTTGTGGATAAGGATAGAATTGCAATTGCATCGCATCGTGTTTAAACGCAGTGAGTATTTCCGTGATGCGTGGATGTATCAATTCACAACTACGCAAATTTAAAATACTGGGATCAACACGTTGACGAACATAAGGCGTTATTGTGAAAACACTATCGTGCAAGGGATAAGAATTCATTTATAATTCCTTTACAGTGGATTTTACACGAATCGGACGCACAACATAGCCGTGAAAAATAATAAAGCTCACAGCAAGCAATACGAATAATCCACCTACATTAAAAACTTCTCGATAAGGTAAGAGCAAGAAGCTCATGCTAAGACTAAGAAAAACGGTACCCAAAGTACGTTGGCTAAGTAACCAACCCATAATGCTCCCTTGTTTAGACTCTGAATAATGAACAGAGATGAGTACAATCATATGCGTCATACTTAAAGCAATGAGCACACCGATCAAGGGCAAAATAGTAAATACCTGTCCCAGATAAGTGGAATGCGCAATTAAAAACAAACTAGCGCTTAAAAGCGCAGGAAAAAAAATAAGAGCATGTATGCTAGAAATTATTTTTTCTACCATCGGAGTAACAAATATATGCGTCAGAGTATTGGCTAATGCAACAATACTGACTGCCAAACCAAGTAGCAAAGGAGAGCATTTAAACACTACGCTAAGGTACACAGGAAAAAATTGATAAAATGTATCGACACCTAAAGTCAGAAGTAAACTACAAAAAAATAAAATTTTTCTACCAAACACTGCAGGTTCAGTAGAAACAAATTCAGGAGATATCAGAGTGACAGGCGTTTTAAAATACACACAAACTAATAAAAAGATGATTAAGGTTAAACCCGCACTCATATAAAATAACGCGCTGTAATTGCCAAAATAACTGAATGCATAACCAGAAAGTAATGCGCCTAATAAAGGACCAATCGTCCAACCTAATGTGATCGCTGCATTCGTTCTAGCAAATTGTATACGTTTTGAGGTTTCAGTTTTGCAAACAATGGCCAAGGCTGCTTGTGCAATTGTCACATTCCCTTCAGCTAATCCTAAGAAGAAACGACTGATCAATAATCCCAAATAATATTTTTCTGCAACACAATAGCCGCTAAATAGTTGGATGCCGATGGATAAAAATAAAGTGAAAAGTAAACAGGATTTTTTATCATAACGATCCGCTAATTTTCCTAATAAAAAAGCGCCAATAAACAAACCTAATGGATAAGCTGAGAGTACTAAACCGATTTGTGTTTGTGCAAAATAGGGGTGTAAAAATCCAAATTGAGCTTCTGGCGACAAAAAGAGCGGTATAATCACCGGATAAGGCAGAGTCATCGCAATAAATGCAATAAAAATAATCAACTGTAATAAAAAGATGAAATATTTATCGCGATTCAATCTTAGCCCCTAATTGCACTAAGGTTCCAAGAAAATCATCATAACCACGTACTAAATGCTGCACACCATGAACGAAAGTATAACCCGGTGCTTTTAAAGCGGCGATCAGCAATACAGCAGCAGCTCGCAAGTCCTCAGCGTATAATTCTTGATGAGCATGACAAGGCACACTAGGAATTAATATCAGCGAATCATTGTGAATGTGCAATTGTAACCCAAGCTTTTTTAATTCCTGAGCGTAACTAAAACGTGTTTTCCAAACATACTCCTTAATACAACTGCGTCCTTGCGCGTTCAACAATATTAATGCAAAAAAAGGTTGATGATCGCTATAAATACCGATACTCGTGACTTCTATGTCTAAAGGAAACAGTATTTTAGGCGGAATAATACTCAGTGTTTGATCAGTAAACTGTACTCTGACACCTATTTTTTTTAAATAATCTAACTCGGTTTTCAAACCAGCGCGTACTTGCATAGGCGTTATATGCGTCAACGTTAAAGGAATCGCATGATAAATCGATAAACTAATATACGTGACAATTTGACTGATATCAGACATCAAATAATAGTTGACACGTCTTGGCATCGTCGCAGGGGCTTCAATCGTGATGCATTGATCGTTATAAATGATAAGATAACCAACTTTCTGCATGAGTTGAAGTAATTCGGTGACATCAGGCTTTGGATAGGGATGAAAAATCCTTGTCTTTCCTTGCGACACACCCATAGCTGCCAGGATAGCAGTCTTGGTAGCACCTGAAACTAAGGGGCCTGTTAGCACAGTAGTACTATCTGAGTAATCCATAATATCAATTGTGCAGGCTTTAAATTGCAGGGAAGTACCCAGTATTTTTTCTTTGGATCGATAAAGGCGCCCAGTAAATTTTTCTAAAACTGAAATCATATGTTGTATTGGACGTTGACCTAAAACAGTCGCATCCCCAATAGCACAACCACCGCATGGACCAAGTTCCACACGTTTATTTCTTGCAAGCAATACTGGCAAGAAATAAATAGCACCATGAATCGGCTTACTATACACTTCAGGAACTTTATAATTATTACTATTTTTTGAGCAGATTGTTAAGGTATCTTTTTCTCTGATAACTGTTCCACCCAAATGCTCAATGATCTTTATCATGTAAAAAACATCCGCAATATTGGGTACGTTATGCAAGACTAACTGAGTGTCTGGCCACATCAATGAAGCGGCTAAAAAAATGCTTGCGCAATGTTTATAGCCTGAGATTTTTATGGAAGAAGTATGTAATTGTGATTGATAAATCTTGTAACAATGTGATGACATTAATTGAAGTTTTCAGATGTTAAAAACTATTCATTTTAAAATCCTCGATCCACGTTTAGGATCCGAGTTTCCTTTACCACGCTATGCGACTGTAGGTTCAGCCGGTTTGGATCTGCGTGCTTGTTTACATGAACCCTTAAATTTATCGTCTGAGCAAACTAAATTGCTCCCAACTGGGTTAGCGATACATATTGTTGATCCTACGGTCGCAGCTGTTATTTTACCACGCTCTGGATTAGGACATAAACATGGAATCGTATTAGGCAATTTAATCGGACTCATTGATTCAGACTATCAGGGTGAGTTGCTTATTTCGTGTTGGAATCGTAGTAAAAACAATTTTACGATCAATCCCGGTGATCGTATCGCACAACTTGTTTTCGTACCGATCGTTCAAGTGCAATTTAATTTGGTATCTGAATTTACAGAAACTGAACGCGGTAGTGGTGGATTTGGGCAATCAGGATTGAGCTAGGTTATATCAACAGCTGAGTCCACGTCATTGTTGATATCATCCTTAAGTAGCTTTATCAATCTCTTAATTTCTTTCGGATCTGTCCCTGCAGCACGAAGATTGCGTGCGAGAATTTGCGCCGCTCTACGTTGCCCTGCAGCGCGACCGCGCTTCAATCCTTCTTCGCGACCGCGCTTCAATCCTTCTTCACGCCCTTGCTGTAATCCTTGTTGGAGGCCTTGTTGGAGGCCTTGTTGTAAACCTTCTTCACGCCCAAAGCGTTCAATACTCGTAATATAACCCACACTCCTCTCCTCTTCTAATGCTTGAACTTTAACTTTATAAGTTAATTCTAATTCTTTCGGTAACGTCAATACCCAGTCTATCATTTTATATAGATTGGTTATGTAATCTCTACTGTAGCCTCGCTCAAATAATCGCTTCGTTAGTCTAAATTTGCTCTCCATACGCGCTTGCAAATCTCTCCGTGTCTCTAGCGCCGCTAAATGCGCTAACACGACTAAGCCAAATGGATTCTCTGTCTCCTCTAAAAATTCTTTCTTATCTTGATACTTTAATAGTTTACACGTCTGAAAATTAAATCTGAGCACCGGTATCCCTAATACCTCCTCTTCATAACTCTCTGGTTGCCAGGTCTTATCATCATCCGTTAAAATTACTAGCGTTAATATCGGTTCATCATAGCGATCAGCGTCTCATAGCCTGCTTCCCAGTCGATCTGCTTCGCTATCTCCGGATAGAAAAATTCTAAGCATTCTTTTAAATACATATCTAAGAGATCTTTCCACGCACTGTCTTGATTCGATTTTGTAGTTTTACTTATCATTGATTGTTTGCCAATGCTATAAACCTTGTTAGCATAACCCATTTAAAATCTCATTTGTTCATTAAACTACAGAATTTCTCATAAACATCCTCAAAATTTTTAGATGCTTCATTCTCTTTGCAATAATCAGTGTAAAAATTACTCCAGCCATGTCGGGTCAATTCAGGTTCATTTATTTCAATATTTTCAGCAGTAGCACCTACATCATATGCTGCTAAATATTCTTCTTTAAATGATTTAAACTGATCGATTGCATCTTCAATAGAGGGCCTGTTTCTAAATGCAGGATTACACATACGACTTATAATATAGTTTTTGATTCTTCTACAATGATTCTTAATGATAGGAGCTTCACATGTGTTCGTTTCGAATAATTTGAGTAGCGTGACTCCAGTAGCATAGACGTCACTATATTCTGTATAAGCACAAAAAAAATTGGAACGATTGGAACGAGGAGCTTGTCTAAAAAAATCTACGTGTATTATAATTTCAGGTGCCGTATAATCTATGGTTCCTATGAAAATAGGCGCTTTTTTCTTTAACGTCTCTCTGCCTTCTTCATCCAATGAAAACTCATAGTCTACCATTGCGACTCTTATTTTAAGGGTGAATTCTTCTTTGATCACTCGAATCATAATATTCGCTGGCTTGATATCACGATGTATTATGTTTTTTTTATGTAGTTTTTGAACAGCGTTTAAAATATGAATAGAAATTTCTGAACACTGCGCTAAATTGCATCCCTTACTATGATCGCGAATAAAATGATCCAAGGAAATTCCATGTTCCAATTCCATGCCAATAATATATTGGTTTTTTTTAAGCTTTTTATTTTCAAAGCTACCAATATATTTTCCTACACGGCTTAATATTCTTGCCTCGCTTTTAGCACGGCGCAAACAGTCTACGTATACTGGACTTTTTTGGGATGGAAGTGTTATTTTTTTAACAAACATCCATTCCCCAGTCCCTAAATTTTGCATGTATTGTGTTTTTTTGTCTATGCTCCACAAATTGCTTGATGTACTGCTTTTTTCTGAATGAGACGTTTCAGGGTAAAGAGCATACACTGTATCTTCTAAAAATAAAGTCGTAAATGGCAACCTTGATTTTTTTTTAGAGAAGTAATGAGCGTTGGAATTCTCCGCGAAATAATCGCCTGCTTTTTTAATTTCTTGATCCGTTAAAAGTTTACCGTTTTCTGGGTGAATGTCTTTTTTATCTACTTGTTTCGGACAGGCTAGAGAGAGCGAATCACACCATCGATTATAAAGTTTTTTAGCGTCTCTCAGTTCTTCAAGAACTGTATCAAGATCTTTTCCTGTTAGATTATCAATACGTCTACGATGCGTAGCCATAAATCTTAACAAAATCGGCTGAATATCTATCCAAGACATCAGTTTAGGTTCATTCGCAACAGCTGTGTTTTCATGGGGCGTATTTAATTTAATTGATTCAATATGTTTGAAAACTTCTAAATGCGTTTGTTTGAACGATTTAAAATAATCGATTATCTCCTCAATACTGGGCCTGCTCTCAAACGAAAAATTACAGATATGCTCTATAATATATTTTTTAATATTTACACTGAAGTTTTTCTCGATAAGATTATCCGTCGTATTCAGAGTGAATAACTGAAATAGCGTGACTCCAACTGCATAGATATCGCTCTGTTTCGTGTAAATTTCAAATAGAGAAGGAAGCAAAATCGCAGGGGAAGGCATGGTGCAAAAACATTGTGCAAATGCAAATATTTCAGGCGCTATATAATTAAAAGAGCCTATTGGTTCTATCGGTTCTTCTCTTTTTTCTTCTTTTATCTCCGGTGTAATAAGCCATGATATTCCGTAATCTATCACGGTAGCGGCAAATTCCCCGATTGTTTGTAACACAATGTTAGACGGCTTGATATCGCGGTGTATGATATTCATATCATGTACGTCTTTGATGGCTTTTAAGACACCGATTGAAATGTCTAAACGCTGAACTAAATTGAATTGCGCAAGCTGATCGCCAATAAAATGATCGAGGGAAACGCCAGGGATTGCTTTCATCCCAATGATATAGTGTTTTATTTCTTTTTTTCTCTTATCACTTTCTCTATAGCGCTCAAAACTACCAATGCCTTGTTTCAATAACATTAATAGCTTTTGTTCATTTTTAGCTAAATTTAGAACGAATTCACTTATTTGATCGAGCGTTATTATTTTAATGACTTCCCATTGGGCCGTGTCTAAATTTTGCATCCATTTAACTTTTCTTACACCTGGATTATCAGCAAATATTCCATTGATGTCTTTTAATGCTTTACCCTCTTTTCCAGAATAAATTGCATAAAGTACATCATTGAACCGCACAACAGTGAATTTAAACTCTGATTGTTTTTTAGAAAAACGAACTGAATCTGGATTCTTATTAAAATAATCCTTTGCTTCTACAATTTCTTCATCTGTTAAGAGTTTGCTATTTTCTTGAATATCCCTTTCAGATACTTGTTTGGGATACGATTGAATCATTTGTTCTAACATAAAGTGTTCATTGATTCATCACATGACATTGCAACAATTAAAACATACCGGTTTATTGTCATTATGAAGAGAATAAAAAAAGTTGCTCGAGTTATCTCCAATCAACGGGGTCAATTCAGATTCATTCATCGCTTCTTTTTCAGCGTACTGATTTTTTAATAATTCGAAATTTTTAATCACTGCTTCAAGACTTAACCTTCTACTCACTACCCCATCACACATAGGCACTAAAATATGCTCTTCTACGATAGATGTTTCGTCCGGCGTCACGTAAAATAAATGAGATAAGGTTATTCCAGTAGCATAGATATCACTCTTTTTTGTATAAAAATAATACTCAAGCTTGTCTTTCTTCACGGCAATCAGTATTTCAGGTGCCATGTAACCGAAAGCACCTACGCGGCTGCACGTTTCTGTTTTTAACTGGGCTATTTCATCTTCCTTCAGTGCTACTTCGTAGTCTATTATTTTAATACTGATCCTTCCTTCGATTACTTTAATCATGATATTACCTGGCTTGATATCACGATGTATTATGTTTTCCTGATGCATCTGCTGGACAGCTTTTAAAATATGAATAGAAATTTCAAAACGCTGAGCCAAACTAAATTTTTTAAGATGATCTTTGATAAAATGATCGAGAGAAATACCCGGCTCTAATTTTATGCCAATACCATGTTTTTCTTGTCCAGGCTGATTATCAATCGCTTCTTTTTGCCATTTTATATAGCCAAGACCTTTTTCTAATAACGCCGACATTCTTACTTCATTCTCCACGTGTCCTAAATATTCCGTATAATCCGGATCTGATTCAGAGGGAAGCATAATTATTTTAATGATCGCCCGTTCACCTGTATGCAGATTTTGCATCAATTTGACTTTTTTTCTACCTACGGCTTTTAATGCTTTGCCCTCTTTCCCAGAATAAATCGCGTATAGGGTATCTTCCAATTTAATGACAGTGAATTTAAATCTAGAAACCTTTTTAGGTAACCGATTTGCATTTGGGTTACCTAAAAAATAATTCTTCGCCGTTAAGATTTCTTGATTCGTTAAAAGTTTTTCATTTAAAAAAGGTTTTTTAGAATCTAAAAAGAATTTGTTCGATTCTTGCATATAGTGTCGCCAGAATATTTTGATAAGTCAGGTAAAGAACAAAAGAAGATCAGGCTACTTTGAGTCAACGGAGGAAAGACAGCAGGTCCATTCATCACGGCTTTTTCATGCATTACTGCTTTTTTCATTGCAGTAGGTTCCGCATACTGATTTTTTAATAATTCAAAATACTTGATCAAGTCTTGAAGACTTGATCTCTTACCAACCATTCGATGACACATACGCTCTGAAATATATTTTTCAATTTCTTCATAGTCCCGCATCATGGTAGGGTTATTGAACATCTTCTCGCGAAATAATTGATCGAGCGTCACTCCAGTGGCGTAGATATCGCTGCGTTCTGTATAAACATAAGCATGACAATGGAAATCGTATATTTCAGGCGCTATATAATGTGGAGTTCCTACGAGATTAGCGGAACAGATTTTCAACTCGGCTCTTTCCTTGCTATCCAATGCTACCTCGTAGTCTATTATTTCAACACTGATCCTTCCTTCGATTACTGCAATCATAATATTATTGGGCTTGATATCACGATGTATTATGCCTTTTTCATGTAGCTTTTGAATGGCTTTTAGAATGTCTATGGAAATTTCAAAACACTGGACTAAATTAAATTCTTCAAGATGATATTTGATAAAATGATCGAGAGAAACACCCGGTTCCAATTCCATGCCAATCATATATTGTTCTTGTTCAGTCTTTTTACCCATCGCCTCTCTGAAACGTTCCACATAGCCCAAACATTTTCTTAGTAGCATCAATATTTTTATTTCATTCTTTGCGCGCTCTAAACATTCCGTATATTTTGGATTTTCTTTAGAGGGAAGTATGATTGTTTTAATAACCACCCATTGTTCCGTGTCTAAATCTTGCATCAATTTAACTTTCTTTTTATTTCCTTCATTGGGATCTCGTGATGGTTTGACGCCTTGTAACGCTTTCCCATTTTTTCCAGAATAAATCGCATAAAGTACAGCATTGAACCGCACAACAGTGAATTTAAAACCTGATTGTCTTTTAGAAAAACGACCTGAACTTGGATTCTTATTAAAATGATCCTTTGCTTTTGCAATTTCTTCATCTGTTAAGAGTTTGCCATTTTTTTGAATATCCTCTTTAGATACTTGTTTTGGACGCATTATTGAATTACACCATCGAATATAAAGATTTTTAATATCTATCGTATTGATAAGATTACCCATACGGCCACAATATGCATTATGAAATCGGGTTATAAGCACAGCCGCATGCTGCTGCGGAATTAGTTTAAGTTCATTTTCGCTCACAGTCACAGTATTTTTTTCTATCGGATTTAATTCAGAAATTTCTAAAGACTTTCTTTTGAAGAATTCAAAATCGTTAATCGCCATTTCTAGACTGGGTCTTCTATCAAAATCAAAATTACAGAGACACTTTTTGATATATTTCTTAATTTTTATACAAAGCTGTTTTATGAGAAGATTATCGATCCCATTCATATTGAATAACTGAAATAGTGTTACTCCGGTAGAATAAATATCCCCACGTTTTGTATAAGCATCAAAAGGATCAATATACACAGCAGATCCGAAACATAGAAATGCAAATAGTTCAGGTGCTTTATACCCATCAGTACCTACGTATGCTAAGCTTTCTTTTTTTGCATCCAACGCTAACAATGCGCAGCCATAATCTATTAGCGTGGCAATAAAATGAGTCTTGTCTGCACTTAACATGATATTAGACGGCTTAATATCACGATGAATTATATCTTTTTCATGTACGTATAGAATGGCTTTTAAGATACTGATTGCAATGTCTAAGCGCTGAACTAAATTGAATTCTTTAAGATAATTATCAATGAAATAATTAAGAGGAACTCCGGGTTCTAATTTAATACCGATAATATATTGTTTCTTTTCACGCTTTCCCTCGTTAGCCTCTCGATATCGTTCAAAACTACCCAAGCTTTTTTTCAGAAACGCCAATATTTCTTGTTCACGCTTAGCATATTCTAAGTCTAATTGTGTGTTATCTCGATCAAAATAGTCTGCTTTTTGTTTGCATAACTTGAGCGTTATTATTTTAATAATCGCCAATTCTGCTGTGTTTAAATTTTGCATCCATTTGACCTTCCTTCTGCCCGGTGAATCAGCAAATGATGTAGAGATGTCTTTTAATGCTTTGCCTTTTTTACCAGAATAAATCGCGTATAGGGTATCTTCCAGTTTAATGACAGTGAATTTAAATCTAGAAACCTTTTTAGGTAATCGATTTGCATCTGGATAACATGCAAAATAATATTTTGCTACCCAAATTTGTCCTTCTGTTAAAAGTTTTGCATTTTCTGCTTGCAGGTCCATTAAAAAATTGTTTTCTAAAATCTAAAAAGAAGTCGACCAATTGCATAAGGCAAGAATTTTTCAATTCTAATTAAACGAATTGAATGATAAGCGCA
>JABDAQ010000016.1 GCA_013289115.1 Gammaproteobacteria bacterium | reverse complement strand
ACGATCCGCTGAGATACGTCGTTGGTATAACGGCTATCAGATTGGATCACATACCGTCTATAACCCCTGGTCGCTTTTAAACTGTGTGAAAGAGAAAGGATTATTAAAATGCTATTGGCTCAACACCAGCGACAATGCGTTAGTCAAGGAATGTTTATATCGTTCCGGTTTGATTCATGAAGAAAGTTTTGAACGACTCTTAGAAGGAAAAACGGTTGAGTGTCTGATTAATGAGCATATAGTTTTTCCCGATTTAAAGAATTTAGTGAAACAAGATTCAGTCATTTTAAGTTTTTTATTGATGGCGGGTTATTTCAAGGCGGTATCGGTCGAGTATACAGAGCGAGGCGAACCACAATGTCAGTTAGCGATTCCTAATAATGAAATCAAAGGCTTGTATGCGAAACTGATTGAAGATTGGTTAGTGGAAGGGCAGAATCGGATTCAGGTCAATGAGTTTTTAAATCAATTATTACAAGGGGATATAGAAGCCTTTGAAGAATCCTTTCAATTTTTATTAGAGAACACGATCAGCGTGCATGATTTAAGTAAAGAACCTGAGGCGTTTTATCATGGCTTTATGATTGGCTTAACCGCGCATATTCAATTTCATCGGAATTATTGTTTGAGATCGAATCGAGAAAGCGGACAGGGGCGTTATGATTATTTAATTTTATCAAAGGATCCAAGCAAACTCAGCGTGTTGTTGGAATTCAAGCGAGTACACCTATCGGCAAAAAAACCCTTGGTAGCTCAGATCAATAAAGCCTTAGCACAAGCGGCTCAACACGCGTTAAAACAGATCGAAGTACAAAACTATGCCACACACCTTAAACACTCAGGTAATTTCATTAAGCTCGCTATCGCTTTTTACGGTAAACGATTTAAATTACTGCAGGCGGATCCCTAATGGAACAAAACCTTCTTGCGCAACAACGCATTTTAAGCCTGTAAAAAACGTCCGAGTGTTTATTACGTTCGAATTCATCTCTTGTGCCCTCTTATAGGCATGCAAAAATTCTTCAGGCTCTGGTATTTTTTTGTAATTAAGAAGCGCAAGTAATTCTTCATCACTGAACGGTTCACAATATAGGTAGTGTATGCGATTCCTCTGTGCGTTACTTGTCGGTTTAAGTTCATCCTTCGATTGACCATTCGCAACATTTTGTGAGGACCAAAGCATAAATCCTCGTTTCTTCGCGGGTTTTCCCTCAGGATCTTCTCCACTGAGTAAACTATTAATGAAGATCTCTAAATCAGAATCGAGATTTAACTCATCCAAAACAACGATAGATCCTTCATGAAACGCTTGCAGTAATAAAGCGCGCGTTTGTTGAGCATTACCAGCACTGAGTTCATAATAACGTTTGGCTGGATCAGGGTGATTTTTATCAAAACCTTCACGTTTTAAGATCGCACGATAGAGACTGGATTTACCCAAACCTGGGTTGCCTTCTAATAAAATGCCGCGTGGATACTCACAATGAGAATGCGTTATCGCGTAATTGCGCATAGTGAGATCCTGCTCGATTGCATGCAATAGATATGCTTTCGTTCCTGGCAATACGTGCTCGGGTGTAATCGGCAAAACAGTCGGTTTGTCACCCAGATCGTTAGCACGAACGCCAAGCATCATTTCTGCAATAAAACGAATCTCTGTACTAAATTTCTGACGCAGCTTCTTTTCTTGAAACAGGCCGTAGAAGGCAGCACAGCAAGTTTGTTCCAAACTATCAATCACCGTATTATTTAAATTATTATTTACATTGCGTAACACACACGCTACAGAAAAACGATGCACCAGCTGTTGAAAATCGCGGATAGAAAACGGAAAGAATGGTTTATAATGTCGCACTAAATCGAAGGCTGCAAGTAATGCACGTAGATAACTGGGTTCATAACAATTATAAGATTGTAAAATTGGCTTTCCTATTTGTTCTTGAATAAAGTTTCTATCAGGCTGTTTAAACAAAATTGTGACTGCATACTGTTGAAACAGACCGTGAAAATGACGACCGGGATCCGTTTCTAAATTTCCAGTTGCAATTACTTTATGTTTAACAGTGAATGGATAGATTTGACCTTGATAGTAAATACGTGCAGGTTTGCGATATAAACCTTTTAAAAAATCCCAATGTCCGGGTAACGCCCTATTCGCTTCGTCCAGTAATAGCAACTTAATTTTTTCTGTGGTATCACGCAACCACGCGACGATCTGTCCATCTCCTTCGTAGAAATGAATCGTTTCTTGATTAGCTATGTGACGCACATAATGCGTTTTACCCGATCCAGGCGATCCTTTGATGAAAATTAAAGGTATTTCTGAATCAAATAGACAGTTTGTTAATTGAATCTGTCGTTTTTCTACATGCATTCGCGCCACAACTGGAATAGTGATAAGCCTAAAACCATCGTTTCGAAGCATTGCTTCAAACTTAGCAAAGCGTTCAGGATGTAAATAAGGCTTTGTTATATTGGGATCTAAAGCAGACATTAAATCCGTACCGAGTAAGTTGTTTAATGCAAGAAGTGGCAAACAATTGAGTAAGCGCCAAGTATAGGCTTTTAATTGATCAGAATTTTCTAAACAGCCTGATTTTCGAATCAACTGTGTTAATTTTTTATGCTGTTTCTTTGTGATCAAAAATACGGTTTCTTTCATCCATTGTTTTGCATCTTTTTTCTGATGACTAAAAATCTGTTTCGCTATTACGTTCAGATAAGCATAGGCTTCTGTATTTTTTAAATAATTGTGATGCCAAATTAATTTTATCGGATTATTTCTTAGACCTTGCTGTTTTTTTAGCGCATTCAGACATTGTACTAAGCGTTGATAAGACAGCACATGCTGCTTGGGTTGACCCAAACCGATCAGTGGCATGCGCTCTGCAAGCTGATAAAACTTTTTTATATGTCTTACAGTGTTCTGATCGCGTTTGTCTAAAAACCCGTTGTAATCAGCAAACGTATAATGACATGCACCCTGCGGAATAATCGCGATCGGATAATCCTGCGAATGATCTGGCACTACAGCGAATAAACGACCTGATATCGTCTGTTGTTCGCCGTTGAAATTAATCCGTGCATTCTTCCGAAATAAAGGTAGAAGTTGCTGATAAAGATCATAGGTGAGATGACCATTGAGAATAACCATTTCACCTTGTTTCAGATTCTGCCATAAAATCTGTTCCTGATACTGAAATAACAGCGCTGTAGTGTGCTCCGTTGACAGAAAAGTATTTGCGATTAATGTTTGCAAATTTGTTTCTGGCGTGACATCTACAATCAAAGCTCGATGCTGTTGTGAAAATTGTTTTGCAAAAAAATCAGGATCATTACTTACGATAATAGAAGGTAGATCGTCTAATTTTAAAGACGCTAGATCGCTTTGTTTTATCGTAAATGATTCCGTGATGACGGTATCATTTACAGCCTCTATCATTTCTACTGGGGATGCAACACCGGGGGCTAAAACAAAATCCAGTGTTTTTCCTGGAACATGATGCTGAATATGCGTCCATAGTTCTTGCCAACCTGTACCCAGATCTTCCGTGACATAAAAAAAATCATTTGCTGTGCAAGTGACTAATAAACCAGGCAGTGTTTGGATACCTTTCTCTGAGATCCTCTGTTGGCGAAAACACAGATGTAAGGTCTGCAGATTAAGATAAATCGGTGGATTGCTTCTGCGAATTTTAACAGAGTCATACGCTGATGCTTTTTGTATCCAAACTGTAATCGGACAAGACAACCGACCTTGAACTTGTTTACAGTGAAGTTTTCCAAAAAATTGATGAAACGATCCATTATGGAAGAATTGTTTTTGCGTAGCCAATTGTGCCAACAAACTCTTGAAATCTGGATCGTACTCAGGCGGATTATGAATGATCAAGTCACATTTTTCTCGAGCAGCCTGCTGCAGCGGACCTTCCTGAAGCTGTACTTCTTTACCGAAAAATTCAATCGTACCGAATAATAATTCTTGCCAACGATAATCGCTACGAAACAAATCAACGACGATCGATTTTTTATCCGTATTATATTGGCTACAATCTGAGTTAGAGAAATTTTTAAATACAATTGGATTCAAAATCCACTGTTGACAACGTGATAAAAAAGCCTCTCCCATACGTGAAGCATCATCAGTGAGACCGATGACATGCAATGAAGCACTGATCGATCGCCCTAAAAATGTTGGAGGTCGATCTAATACACTTTTATAACTAGCTAATGCTTTGGCTGAAAATTTTGACCAATTGATTAATAACCATTTTTTTTCTTTCGCTTGAATAAAAGGGAATAAAGGTCCCTCAATACTGCGCAGCTGATTATTTTTTATCTGACGTGGACATACATAACGAATCAAATCCTCGGGACCCTCAATATAAAAATAATCGTTCTGTACATGATATCCACGCTGTTCCAGCGTATGAGCCAATTGCTGATAAACCCTACAGGCAGTTTGACCTGCTTGCAATACGATGAGCGGCACTAACGAATATTGCTTGTTTATAAGAGGATCAAAACTGTCTAAACGCTGTTGTTGCACGTACGCTTGAAATAAAGCGGTATAGGAATTTGGCATTACACTGGATTCAGATTCTATTGAAGCAAATAATGAAGCGCGCAACTCAGGCGGCGTTAAATCCTTCCTGCCAGATGCACCACCTAGATCAATGCTATTCCACTGTGGTTCATCTGAATTACCATAAGGGATCTCACAAAATGCGTGTTGCTCGTTATAAATAGCACGAGCCGGTATGCCCAAATACTGTGCCAGCAGAACAAACGCTTCAGCTCTGTGACAACAAAAGCCTTTTTTTTCTGAGATAATACGCAGTAAAATGTCTAAATCAGTGCCTTCTTTAGACGTTAATGCACTATTTTCAAAATTACGACAATAGGTGATCAACTCAGTCAGCTTTTTATTTAAAGTTAAGGTTGTATCCCATAGAAAATTTAACTTAGATTCTTTTTGTAATGCTTCTTTACAAGCGTTACGCAGTTTGCTCGATAGTAAATTTGAACTTTTTAGTGGCTCTAATAAATTAGAGTGCTGTGCATCGTAATGATCGCGCAAATAACAAACGTAGAAGAAATGAACCTCTGTAGTTTGACTTACTTTACAATAATACTGTTGATACGACGCATGCCAGTAAAAAGAAAGTGCAGACGAATCTTCACTGTAGATCGTTAAATTATTAGCCATGACTGAACCGAGATCAGGCAAAGGGTAATAATGATTTTTATCCAGTGTACTCTTGAATGCGCCAACCACAGCATGTGAATTATTTTCCAGAATACTTTGTACGTTAAGATTTTGCACGGAATCACTGACCACAGAAACTTCTTTGTACGCACTGGAACTTTGGATAAATTGTAAACTGCAAGTTATTATTGAACTTTTATATTCGATCTTATCCAGAATAAAAATGCGATAATCATCACAGGTTGTTTGAAAATTTGAACGTAATTCAACACTTAGCGAACCGCTTGCACTATAGAACTTGTTCGTTAATTTCGTATTAGCATCAACATTTATCTTTTTTCTCAAAGGAAGAACCGATACATGATCCTCATCATCCTCCTCCTCATCACCATAATCTTCTTGGGGAAATATAAAATAGGCTGGCCATGGTTCCTGCCTTTTAGTCATCAAGCTTTCGTCATAAGGTCGGAAATACAGAAAATAATTTTTATAATATTCAGTATCATTTATCTCTGAACTAATACCATATAATTTTGGTATAGAAGACCCCAAATCTATTTCGTCTGCCTTAATAGCCAACAGTCCAAGTTGATCACACTGTTCTATGTTTTTAATAATCACGGCAGTATTTGCAACACTTAAAGCCAATAAATACTGTTGATGCTCTAAATCTAATAAAGTTTGACGCGTCGTGTTTTGAATAACGAAAAGCACTCTCAGTGATTTAAGCTGAGATAACGCGGATGTTATTGTATTTCCTGCGCAATAATGGAGTAATAGAATTCTGAGTTCTGAACACTCCTTTATATTAAATAAAACAAGCTCGGGATGCGGAATGATACATTCATATTTAATCGCTAGAAATTTCAATTGCGATAATCCAGATAAATCAATTTTACTTAAATTTGGACAATGTGTTATCGATAAAAATTCTAATTGCGGATAATTATATGAAAATCTAATTCTAGACAAGACATCGAACTTATGAATTCTGAGCTCTTTTAACGTTGACTTTAGAGCAAATTCGCAGTGAGATATCACCAATCCCTCTGCTGCTAAAATAGAAAAATCTGGAAATTCCTTTTCTAGCTGTTCAATATTTTTATCCCTGCCGGTGCATTGTTTTTCATCTATTTCTACTTTTTGTAATAATTGAACCAATACTACTTCATCTAAAATGTGAAATTGATTTAAATCAATCCCTTGATCTAATAAGCTGTTGCGGACTTTTTCGGCTGAAACACTGGGATGCACTTTATCTAAAGCATGCCAAAAATCGCTTTTCTGCATAAATGGCGTGCATTCAGCCATTGAAGTGGCTGCATTAGGCCAAAGCCAAATCTCAAAGTATTGAAATAGCGTATCGATTAAATCGAATATTTTATTATCTTGTTTTAAAGAATTAAGACTGATAACATGCGAATATCCTATTCCTATTTGAATAAAAAGATCATCGATAAGCTGCGATCCTGCAGAATAAATTAATTTTTTTTTCGTAGTTTGTAGGGATGATGTGTTGAACTGCTGCCAACAATCTTGCTTGCCATTTAAAAAATGATACTCATTAAAGTAAGCATTGAAGGATGCTTTGACAGGCTCAATGATTTTAAACGATGATTTTTCATTCGTTTCCAAATAATTTTCTGGTAATCCGAATACGTCTGAAATTATTTTTTTGAAATTATAGTTTTTAAGTGTCAGACTGAACATGGTATCACTCCAAAAAAATTAATTTTTTCTGAAGCATGACATAAAAATTGTTATAGTGTTTAAAATATAAATTTTTAATTTAGAAAAAAATATGCCTAATGATAATTCCCCTATCGATGTACAAATCGACGCACAAGAAGATTTTCTTATTATCAATATTTGTGCGGACTATGATAGGTGCTTTCAGTGGTTGACGCTACAAGATGATGATATTGTGGGCAAATCAAAATGGATTCATTTTTTGAAACATCAAATAATGAAAGAAATGAAAGATCGTCCTATTAAGCAGGTTATCATAAAACTTTTTTCTTACTCGAATAGAACAGACATAGGACTAGATACAGCAAATGCAATCACACGATACCATTACGGAGAACCTAAAAAATTATGGCTAATTTATGGTTTATTAAAATTACTAACACAATTAACAAATGAATTTGCAGATACAAGGGATGAATACGGAGAACCCATTGTTAAAGTATGTCTGAACGGTTTTCAATTCAGTGACTTAACAGAACTCGTTCAAACCCATCAAGATAACCCTAATCAAAATGTTTCTCAAAACACTGTGGAAGAAGCAATACTCAATAAATCGGGAAATTATCTGTATTCTGTTCTGAAAAATGTTTATGCAGAAACACGATCCGAAGAAATAGTGAAGGAATTACAAAACTTAGAAAACTCCCCTTATACGTTTGGTTCATTTGTTTATGTCGATCCAAATAATCAAGAACAAATGAACACCTTAACCGATATTTTACCGCTTTCTTTACTTCAAACCTTATCTGGCCATATTTTTTTTCATCAGAAAAAATTTTACGTCATCACGCCCAAGAGCTATGTTTTACAAGACTCCAAAGAAATAGTAAAACCACAACTATATTCTGATAGACGAAAACTTGCCACAGCGATTGTATTAATCCTGCGTCAATAAATGAAACAGAAGAAACACCGACGATAGAAACAACAACAGTTATATCAGAAAAGTCTGATTTTAATTTACAACCTTATTTAAATTTTATGATGAACGTTCTGAGTAACGTTAAACGTCTCTGGGATAAAAATAACTCTAAATTCCCAATAGTGTGGTTTGAGGATATTGATAAATGGGCGAAAGAAAAAATAGAAAATAAATCTGTTGTTGATAATAAAACGCCTTGTTTTTATCAACCAAGTGGACAGACAAGAGCTGATGATCTTACTCAGTCAAAGCCCGGCCTGCTCTTTTCAAAATGACACAAAAATTGATACAGCACGCGAAACTCAGCATTCGTTAAACTATCCGGCAAAATAATCGCAGAGAAACGACGCTTTGCTACTTTGAAATTCAATAGCAAACAACGAGACGTAACGATACTGTTGCCGCATAGCGTCGCTGTAACGACGCTGCGACGACTGCGTACTAACCAGGCGTGCTCGCACGGTTGAATTTCTAAAGTAGAACGTGCATCTGTCAATAACGCATAACGTTTTACGTAATACAGACAACTCAGAAAGCAAAGCAAGCTAAGTGGAACAGATAAGCAAAATGATCGCAGGGAGCATAATACAATGATCACACTGCAACCGTGCATAAAAATAAAAGCGTAGGCTAAAGCGTAAGACGGTCTCAGCTTAACCGGAAGGACTGTCATAATGAGCACGTATTTTTGCAATAATAGCCTGCAGTGTTTTATCAGAAACAGGCTCGGCACGCACAAGCCAATTATATAAAGTTTGATCGTCATGCGCGATTAATTCGGCAAATTTATCTTGCTCTAGCGCAGATAATTCTGGGTAGATTTGTTCTAAAAATGCAGACAAAATTAAATCTAACTCTAATAAACCGCGCCGACATTGCCAATGTATTTTTGACATAACCATAAAATTAAAACGTACACTTAAAGCGATGCAGGCATGAACATATCAAACAGTTCTGCTAACGTGTCGCGTAAACGACAACGCTCGATCAGCAAATCAATCGCTCCATGTTCTAATAAAAATTCGCTACGCTGAAAGCCTTCAGGTAATTTTTCGCGCACAGTTTGCTCGATTACACGCGGGCCTGCAAAACCAATCAGTGCCTTGGGTTCGGCAATGATAAGATCGCCTAACATAGCAAGACTGGCTGAAACACCGCCCATCGTTGGATCGGTCAAGACAGAAATAAAAGGTAAACGCGCTTGTCGTAAACGCGCTAAAGCCGCGCTGGTTTTCGCCATTTGCATCAATGAAATTAAACCTTCTTGCATACGCGCACCGCCACTGCTTGTGATACATAAAAAAGGAAAACGCGCTGCTAAAGCGGCTAATACACCTTGTACAAAACGCTCGCCTACGGCCGCTCCCATCGATCCACCCATAAATGCAAACTCAAACGCGCAAACAATGATGGGTCTGGTTTTAAGGCGTCCTTGCACAACAATTAAAGCTTCACGTTCGCCGGTCGCTTTATACGCCTGAGTCAAACGATCTTTATATTTTTTCTGATCTTTAAAACGCAAATGATCAACAGCCTGCACATCTTGTGCTAATTGAGCATAGGAATGCGGATCTAATAACTGTTGTAAACGCCTGCGTGCTGTGAGACGATGATGGTGACCGCATTTGGGGCATACTTCCAGATTGCGCTCTAACTCACTGCGATACAAAAGCGCAAAGCAGACGGAACATTTAGTCCATAAACCTTCGGGTATTCCTTTCTGCTGATCAGAAACCGCTGTACGGATACGCGCTGGAATTAATTTTTTCAGCCAGTTCATGATTATTTCCAATAAACTTCAAATTGCAGTTATTATCTTTTACTCCCTACCACAAGACAATAGACAGGAGCAATAATAAATATGAAAAATAAAAATAATACTCAGTCACTTGATTTGCTTTTTGATGCCTTGGAATCCAACAAAGAAACCTACGTCATAGAATACGAGGGAGAAAATAAACGTTATGATGAATTGTCGCGCGACGACAGAACTTTCTTAGGATTTAATCCGGATCACGTTTTACTCATACCCAACCTTACCTCCCTTGCGAATCTAAACAATCCTGACATAAATCTTAACTTGCCGATTTATGCAGCACTGAATGAAAATGGAGAGCTTACTTTTGCTGAGCGGTCGCAACAACCACAGCTCACTCCATTTGATCTCGCTTGTTATCTTGCTGATTCTAAGCTCATTGAAAAATTGCTGGGACATGAGCAAGTGGAAAAATTGCTGAAACATGCACAACTCAATCTGAATAACCAACAAAGTTTTCATAAAAAACACACAGCAATGACTCTTTTGATACACGGACCTGGCAGGGTAAGTGATAAAATCAAAATAATGCAAATGTTATATAGCAAGATAGTAAAAACTAATAAAGTAAACAGTAAAAAATGGAAAGCTGAACGAAAGGAGTTCATGAAATTATTTGAGGCTAAAAATAGGGGAGGCGAGAACGCACTTAGTTATTTCCTGTACAAGGGAGTACCATACACCAGAGATTTATTCATGAAACGTCTGTATCTTGAAAGCAAGATCGCACGATCTCCTTTACGCGGACGATTAAATGAACTTAAAGCGCCTTCAGCAAAAAATAATAATTATGATACAACCATTAGGAGTGTAACAAAATCGCTTATTGCACTTAATACGTCACGCAAAAATGAAGTTTTACCTGAATTAGAAAAGAACAAAGCTTTATCTACATTAGAAAAACAAGTAAACGATATTATCAAGAAAGATATTATCGAGAAAAATGTAAAGATTACTGAAAAAGACTGGATCTTACTTAATGCGCTTTGTCATATCATCCAATTTTTAAGTTCTAATAATATAAACCTTGAATCCTATTTAAAAGATTCAGGGCGTAATAGACAAGATAAAGATTTTCAATATACTAATGAAATACATTTAGAGTATCAAGAAAGCTTAGAGAAATACACGGTATTGCTGAATGAGCATATTCAATGGGTTATGCGCGCTCAAAAGATTTTAGCGGATGTAAAAGCGCGAGCTCAGCAAAGCATTTGTGAGAAGGAAAAAAACAGAAAATCGCAATATGAAGGACTAGAACCTTATTTGAACTCAATCCTATCGTCCTTACACGCAAGTATGGCTACTGTGATATGGAATCAGATGTGCTGTCAGATTTATACGGTTGAAAAATTTCCAGAAAAATCAGAAAATTTATTAGATGAGGCAACGTTCGCTCAACTTGTGCTGAGTTGTATGATGCATTATACACAATGTAACCCTACTTACATTCTCCAAATAACAAAAGACATAACAGAAACTCTAGAAGAATTCGAAGCAAACTTTCAAACTATAAAAACCAATGCGCTCAAAAAAGGGATATCCATACCTCTTCCTTTGTCAAAAGAAGAGACAGCGCAGCTTGAAACAACAGATTTAGAGAATCTTGAAAAAATAGCCAAAGATTCAGAAGATCTTAAAAAAATAGCCGATCTAAAACTGAAACACTTGGAAACAAACTTTAGTAAACTTGAAGAAAAATTTAACGATAATGATAACAAGTGTATTGATACAAACCTAAAACGCAAATTACCAGAAATGAAATCATTATTTTTTACAGAGGACAAACAAACTTCCAATCTTGATGATAATTATTACTTTGCTGCAAAGCATTTTAGAGCAAGTCATCCATCGTGTAGTGCCCCGCTTAAATAAGAATTAAAATTATGCCTATATCGGTCAGGATTTCATTATTTTTATTCTTTCTCTTGATCAACACGCTTGTTTACGCAGCACCGATACGTATTCTAGCCGCTGAAAATTTTTATGCGCAAGTTGCACAAGAAATCGGCGGCGATCGCGTGCAGATCAGCAGTATTTTAAATAATCCCAATCAAGATCCTCATTTATTTACAGCAAATCCGAGTATCGCAATCCTGATCAAAAACGCAGATATCATCGTTTACAACGGAATTGGTTATGATGCCTGGATGGAGCGTCTCATAGACGCGCTTGGCTCACAAAGGCAATCGATTCTGATCATCTCTGCTTTACTGGGCAAAAAAAATGGCGACAATCCACATATTTGGTATGATCCAACTACCATGTTGATCTACGCACATACACTTTGTCAGCAATTGATCAGAAAAGATCCGCAGAACGCAGGCTTTTATACGCAACGTTTGCAAAAATTTACGGATAATTATCAATCGTTACGCACCATGATACGAAATTTTAAACAAAAGCATCTCAATTTACCCGTGATCGCTACAGAACCTGTATTTAACTACATGGCCAACGCTTTAGGAATGCGCATGTATGGCAGTGCTTTTCAGATCAGTGTCATGAATGGTATTGAACCCAGTCCAAGACAAATACAAGCATTTATTGAAGCAATGCGCACACAGGTCAAATTACTTTTGTATAATCAGCAAGTCAGTAGCCCATTGACGCAGGCTATGGAACAACTAGCTCGCAAAAATGCTATCGCGATCAGCGCCGTCAGCGAAACATTACCTCCTCACACTTCTTATTTGAATTGGATGAAAGAACAGTTGATTCAGATCGATCAGGCTTTGCATGACAACACACATTGAATTCAATGATCTATCCTTGGGCTATCGTAATCACACCGTATTGCACAACTGCAATGCACAGATCGCTCACGGTGAATTCATCACGATCTTAGGTGAAAACGCTTCGGGCAAAACGACTTTATTACGCGCTATTTTGGGTACCTTACCTCCCACCTCAGGCAGTATTACTGTATTCAAACGCACTCCTTCCCGAACAACGGCACGTCATATTGGTTATATGCCACAAGCACAACCTTGGTTAGACACGCATTATTTGCACGGAGAAGCGTGGTTGCACGCGAATGTCTGCAGCTTTCGTTGGGGGTTACCGCGTATTACGCAGCAAGCACAGGATGAATGCGAACATTTAATCCATTTAGTACAAGCACAAGATTTTATTCGCAAACCTTTGTACACACTGTCGGGTGGACAACGTCAACGTTTATTATTAGCACAAGCCTTATTAGGCAATCCTAACTTACTTTTACTCGACGAGCCGTTCATGCATTTAGATCCTGGATTTCAAACCTATATGATCACGTTATTACACACTATACGTAAAGCAAAACCCTTGACTGTTTTGCTCAGTTCACACGATATCAATCCTTTATTAAAAATTACCGACCGCGTTTTATATCTCGCCTCCGGTGAAACAAGTATTGGATCGGTTGCGAGTGTTTTCACAAGTGAAAACTTAAGCAAATTATACAAGACAGCGATGATGGTTATTCGACACGGAGACTATGTGTTCATCACACCACGGATTATACAATAATGGTTTTATTGCATTATGAATTTGTACGTCACGCATTGTATGCCGGCACGATCGTGGCCTTACTCGCAGGCATCATCGGTTATTTTGTTGTACTACGTCGCGCTGGATTTGCAGGACATGCTTTAGGTCATATCAGTTTTGCTGGTGCCGCCGGCGCCGGCTTAATCGGTTTGCAACCCTTTCTTGGACAATTACTTCTCACTGTTTTATCTGCACTCGGTATGGGATTATTAGGCGAACGCATGTATAAAAGCGATTTGGCCATCGGCATTGTTTTAGCATTTGCGCTCGGTTGTGGTGTCTTGTTTTTGCATTTATATACAGCGTATGCAGCGACGGCTATGACTGTTTTATTTGGAAATTTATTAGCCGTATCTTCTGAAACATTATGCAGCATGCTGCTGTATTCGCTACTGGCTTTACTGGCTTTGGCATTCATCGCACGCCCCTTATTATTTTGCAGTTTGGAACCTGAACTTGCTCAAGCAAAAGGAATTTCTTTGCGCTTCATTTCTACCGTATTTATGATCATTCTTGCGATTTCAGTCACAGAAGTGAGTCAAGTAGTCGGCGTATTATTAGTATTTACTTTGCTCGTCGCGCCGGCAGCTGCAGCGTTGAATTGTACGCGTACGGTTTACAGCGGATTAATAGTAACCGTATTATTTGCATTTACAATCGTTTGGTTCGGTATTTTTCTAGCGTTTATCACCGACTGGCCTATTCCTTTTTGGATCAGTTGTTTGAGTTTATTAAGTTATTTAGGAAGTTTGTTGGGAAAGCGGTTAATGCAGTAAACGGATTAATTTTTTTAAAATATCATGACTGATATGTATTTATTTACATTAAATTCAAAACCTACGACTCATATTCGCAGTTTTGTCTGTCGATCAGGACGATCAAAAATACGGCAACGAAATACACAAACGCTTTATCAACAAAGTAATGCAATAACAGGCCTGTTCAATTTTCAACACGTGTTCAAACAGGAGCAGCCTATTGTCCTCGACATTGGATTTGGTATGGGTGACACTTTATTGCAAAGTGCGATAGAAAATATTCAGATAAATTACCTAGGCATTGAAATGCATCGCCCTGGTATTGAACGCATTTTAAATCAGATAGAACAAAATAAGTTGTCAAATATAATGATTATTTACGGCGATGCCGTACAGCTTTGTACGCAACATATCGTCGCTAAAACTTTGGCAGGTGTGCAACTTTTTTTTCCTGATCCCTGGCCTAAAACACGTCATCATAAACGACGGCTTATACAATTGCCGTTTATTAACACGCTGCAGCGTCTTGTACAATTCGGTGGCACCCTACAATTGGTAACCGATTGGCAACCGTATGCGCAGCATATACGCCAAGTGTTCGTGCAATCTCCTCATTGGACTCCTCTCAAGGAACAAGCATATCCTATCAGTAAATTTGCTAAAAAAGCGCAACTAACAGGTTTAATGATTCACAATTTCTGTTTTACAAATAGTTCTTATTGAGTTCCCCACTTTATTAAGTTTTTCAGTATATAATGGCTGTGCTCACACTTTTTAAAAATCACAGAAATTTTTCTTATGATCGATTTCTAACACCCTGTCATGATGAAAAAATCGCCTTCCTTATTAATGCGTCTCGTTTTAAGTACGTTAAGTCTCTCCATGACGGTCATCATTATTGCCAGTGTGAGTTATCTCTATCTAGACAGTCAATTACCTGATGTTGAAGAATTAAAATCGATTAAGTTACCCGTGCCTATGCGTGTATTTACACAGGATAAACAATTGATCGCAGAATTCGGACCCTGGCGCCGCAGTCTTGTTACCTTGAATGAAGTACCCGCGCAAATGATTCAAGCATTCTTAGTCACTGAAGATCAACGTTTTTTAGAACACCATGGTATTGATTTTTATGGCTTAGCACGCGCCACCTCTGAATTACTTATGACAGGTAATAAATCACAAGGTGGCAGTACTATCACGATGCAAGTGGCTAGAAATTTTTATTTGACGCGTAAAAAAACATTTATGCGTAAATTTCAAGAAATTTTACTCTCTTTAAAAATTGAACGAGAATTTACTAAAGATCAAATATTAGAATTATATTTAAATAAAATTTTTTTAGGCAATCGCGCGTACGGCGTTGCAGCAGCCGCTGAAGTTTATTACGGTAAAAAATTAAATCAACTTACCTTATCTGAGATCGCGGTTATCGCAGGTTTGCCTAAAGCACCTTCCATTATTAATCCATTTGCTAATGCAAACGCGGCAAGACAACGACGCGATCATGTATTAACGCGTATGTATGAATTGAATTATCTTGATAAAGGTCAATATCAAGCAGCTTTGCATGATTCTGTAACCGCTGATCTTCGTATAGAAAAAATTCAATCGATGCAAGCGCCCTATGTCGCTGAGATGGTTAGAGACATGATGTATAAAAGTTTCGGTCAAGACAGTTATACACGTGGTTTTAATGTATACACGACGATCAATGCACA
The DNA here is from genome assembly GCA_013289115.1 of Gammaproteobacteria bacterium. GTDB lineage: Bacteria > Pseudomonadota > Gammaproteobacteria > Diplorickettsiales > Diplorickettsiaceae > JABDAQ01. Next base: position 9,147 of record JABDAQ010000016.1, on the reverse strand, counting down.
ACAACAAGCGGCCGCTAACATGGCTGTTTTTACGCATTTACTTGCTTACGATCAACGTCATGGTTATCGTGGTCCTGAAAAAAATTTGGGTACATACAGTCCAAAGAAGTTAAATCAATGGCTCAATTTATTGCAGCGCATCCCGGTTATTGCAGGATTAGAACCTGCACTTGTCATTCACGTCGGCACACAAAAAGCGAGTGTGCTTATCGCAAATGCGGATGTATTGACGATTGATTGGCCCAATTTGCGCTGGGCTGCGCGACATACAGAATCCGCTCATAGCATTGTGCGTGTGGGTGATTTAATTCGTATTTATAAACATGATAACCAAATAGCCTTAGCACAGATTCCTAGCATTCAAGCTGCATTAGTAGCACTCGATCCACAAACGGGTGCTATTACATCGCTGATCGGTGGATTCAATTACCGATTAAGTCAATTTAATCGTGCTATCCAAGCACAACGTCAAGCAGGATCTGGATTTAAACCATTTATTTATGCCGCTGCCTTAGCAAAAGGACTGACTTTAGCCAGTATCTTTGATGATGCGCCCTTAGTTTTTAATTTGCCTGGTACGGATGAAGTCTGGAACCCACGAAATGATGATCTTCGCTATAACGGACCTACACGTTTGCGTGTTGCCTTAGTAAAATCGATCAATACAATTTCAGTGCGCTTATTACAGACGATCGATGTTCCTTACGCCTTAAATTATGCAACACGTTTCGGATTTAATGCGCATAAATTACCACGTAATTTATCGTTAGCACTTGGGACTGGTGAAGTGACGCCCTTGCAGTTAGCACGTGCCTACGCTGTGTTTGCCAATGGTGGTTATCTCGTTACGCCTTATTTGATTGATCATATTACCGATGAACATGGGAAACTGATCTATGCGGTGAAACCCAAAATAGCCAATGCTATCCCTATCTCTTCTGATAGCGCACCGCGGGTCATTCCCGTTGATGTTGCTTTTTTGATTACCTCCGCTTTGAAAGATGTCACTCGGTACGGTACTGGCGCGGCCGCCGCGCAATTAAATCGTGCTGATATCGCGGGTAAAACAGGTACCACCAGTGATTACGTCGACACTTGGTTTACAGGATTTAATGGTGATTTAGTAAGCAGTGTATGGGTTGGTTTTGATAGACCTAATTCTGTTCGCGAGTATGGAGCAAAAACTGCCTTGCCAATTTGGATCGATTTTATGGGTAAAGCATTGGAAGGTAGACCTCAACACAGCTTGGCGCAACCAGACGACATTATTGCACTCAGTATTGATCCAATTACGGGTACGATCATGCCAAGAGGCGAACCTGGAACAGTGCTGGAATATTTTCAAAAAGATAATATACCAGCGACTCGTCCCGCAAATGATGCTATCAATCCCCACTTGCCATCGATAATATCAGAGCAGGCCGATCGCACGCTCTAAATCTTTTTTAGTTTGTTCTCCAACCAAAACCTGTCGTACTTTGCCGTCTGGATCAATCAAAATTGTTGTTGGTAATGCAGTAATTTCACCGATATGAAATAATTCACGGGGATCATCGATCAAAATTGGAAATTGTATGGATAGTTTGCGTGCGTAAAACACAGCGGTTCGCGCTGGAGGATGATCGTAATTGACGGCAAATAAAGCAACTTGTTTTTTATGTGCTTGATAGAAAGCATTTAATTCCGGAACCTCTGCCCAACAAGATCCGCACCAAACAGCCCAGTAATTGATAATGATCCATCGGCCTTTGTAATGAGCAAAATTAATTTCATGACCTGAAGCGTCTTTAAATAAATACTGTGCTACTGCAGCTCGTCCTGGACACGTAACTACGCTACATACAAACAAGACATAAATTATTCGCAACATAAACCTATACATAAAAATTCCGATGTCTTAAAAATACAAAAGAGATAAGATATTCATTCACTTTCAACTTCAACTTCAGATTTTTCTCCTTCTGTTTGAAATTCAGAATTCACTAATCGCTCAAGCGCTGTTAACGCTTCGCGTTCATCTTGACCTTGTACTACCACTTCCAGCAAATTGCCTTTCTGCACTTGTAATCGCATCATGCTCGAAATATTTTTAGCATCAATATACTGATCCTTAAAATTTAAAGTGATATCACTGATGAAGCAGCGTGCCGTTCGTACACACTGCATTGAAATATAGGTATGCAATCCAAACCGATGACGAACCGTGATGGTTTTACGTAACATAATGAATAAACTTATTCCTCTGTTGATAACGTCGTTTCCACATTAAAGCTAGAGCCACAACCACAAGTAACTTTAGCACTTGGATTGGTAAACGTGAATCGATAACGAGGGAGTTCAGATCCTACTGAATCACACACGTAGTCTATCACTAAACCTTTTTGTAAAAATCGAATCAGTGTATCGCGATTGATCCAAATAATAATCTGTCCGTTTGCAAATTCAAATGTTTGGTCAACGCACTCATCAACCGAGTAAGCATAATCAATATGATACGTATGTCCAGCGCACCCTTTGTTTTGAATACTTAAACGTATGCCTCGCGCTCCTTGGGCTTCGGGTGCTTGGAGAAATTTTTTCATCTGCATTACTGCAGCCTCTTTTAATTCAATATTCATGAAAGTCCTCCGTAGATTTGAAACAGGTTGACCACTATATCATTTTTATAAACTCCGTAACAAAGTAACGGCGGAGCGAATCTGAATCAAAGCAAAACGCAGCTGCGCTTCAGTCGTGAAACGACCGATAGAAATACGTAAAGATGACAGGATTTGTCGCCTGTCTAAACCTAAAGACTTAAGAACGTGTGAAGCAACATTTCGATTTAAACTTTGACAGGCTGCACCCGAAGAAACAGCTAAGCCGGGTAATACAGGTTGTAAAGCGTTCCCTGCATTTCCTTCAAATCTTATATTCATAATACTGGACAAACGCAGTACGTCAGATCCATTTAAATATACTTGCCCTAATGCATACAACTCAGATAATAAATAATCACTCAGCGTACGAAGACGTGCCTGCTCACTCTCCATAGTTTGCTGCGCTAAATAACAAGCTTCGCCCATAGCGACGATCTGATGTGTTGGTAAAGTGCCGGAACGTAGCCCCCATTCTTGTCCACCACCGTGCAATTGCGCATAAACACGAATGTTCGGTTTAATGTAAAGCGCACCAATACCTTTAGGTGCATAAAGTTTATGCCCAGAAAAAGACATTAAATCAACAGGCAAATGAGATAAAGGTAGCGGTAATTTTCCAAGACTTTGTGCTGCATCAACATGAAATAAAATGCCTTTCGTTTTAGCGAAACGCCCTAATGAGGCGATATCTTGAATGACGCCGATCTCATTGTTGACGTGTGCAATTGATAACAAAATAGTATCTGGACGTATATTTTTTTCTACATGTTCTAATGTCAGCAGACCCGCAGAGTTTGGCTGTAAATAAGTAACAACAAAACCTTCTCGTTCTAATTGATGACAGGTTTCCAACACAGCGAGATGTTCCGTCGCGCAGGTAATAATATGGCGCCCCTTATCGCTATATGCCTGCGCTGAACCTCGAAGCGCTAAATGAATCGATTCCGTTGCGCCTGAAGTCCAGACAATTGTGTTTGCTTCTATATCAAGTAGATCAGCAAGTTGTTCCCGTGCTTTCTTAACAGCTAATGCAGCCTCGCGACCATAAATATGAGCAGAACTCGGATTTGCAAAACAATCATTCGGCCCTAAATACTTTAACATTTTTTTAATTACACGTGGATCAACCGGTGTGGTCGCTGCGTAATCAAGATAAATAATTTTGGCTGAATCGGATTTCATAGGTATGATGATGAATTTGTTGCAAAATAATTTTAACGATGCAATAGGGAGTATTGACTGTGTTCAAACGCGATACAAAGCTTCTAGGAGGCATTCTACTCATCATAGGCACAACGATTGGCGGTGGAATGTTAGCACTGCCTATTGCAACCGCTGAAGCTGGTTTTCTCAGCTCAACTTTGTTGTTATTGATATGCTGGTTCATCATGACAACCAGTGCCTTACTCATGTTGGAGGTAAACCTATGGTTACCGGCCAATACTAACATGATATCCATGGTCAAAACTATATTAGGACCCTGGAGTGCTGTTCTCGCTTGGATTGGTTATCTGCTTTTGTTTTATTCAGTCTTAGCGGCTTATATGGCAGGCGGTGGTGATTTTCTGCATGCTTTATTAAACAGTGCTGGCATTAAATCACCGTATTGGTTATCTATGCTTTTATTTACGGCCGCTATAGCAACCGTGGTTTATAAAGGCATACAGGCTGTTGATTACGTGAATCGCGGTTTAATGTTTGGTAAATTAGGGTTGTATCTATTATTGGTCATCGCGATTTTACCCTCCATATCATTCGCTAAACTTGCAACGGGCCATTTGCGTTATTTAATGGGAGGAATAACTATTGCGACCACTTCATTTGGGTTTGCAAATATCATACCGAGCTTGCGCACTTATTTTGATGACGACATAAAAAAACTACGTAAAGCGACCATCATTGGTAGTTTGGTTCCGCTCATGTGTTATCTAGTGTGGGAAATAACTATCATGGGTGTTATTCCCTCTCAAGGCAAAAATAGCTTAGTAAGTATGTTACATGCGCATCATGCCACCAGCGAGCTTGTCGCACGACTCAGCATTGTGATGCATAGTGAAACAGTGAATACGTTTGCACATGCTTTTACTGCTATTTGTTTAGCCACATCTTTTTTAGCCTGTGCGCTTGGTTTGTCCGACTTTCTTGCTGATGGGTTGCGTACAGATAAACAAGGCAAAGGAAATATTATCGTTTGCTTGAGTACTTTTTTACCTTCGGCACTTATTGTATTGTTTTACCCAAATATTTTCATTCGGGCATTAAGCTACGCGGGTATTTATTGCATCATACTGTTTGCATTATTACCCAGTTTAATGGCTTGGCGAGGCCGATACAGCAAAAATCCAATTGCGCATGGTTACGAATTAAAGGGAGGAAAGCCCTTACTCGCCGTGCTGATTCTCAGTTCAATGTTCTTTATCCTCTATGGAATTCGAGAAATGTTTGTTTAGAAAACAAAATTGCTGTATGAACCAAGCTATAAGTAGTCTTTGTTCCTATCTAAGTTCTTACAACCCTTTCTTACCAACTAACTAGGCCTTTCTAATCGCGAGGTCTATCATGGAAGTAGGGTAACAACACGACGGTAAGGGAAAATAAAAACAAGACCAAGACCGTAACTCTAGGGTAAACAAGGTCTTTCAATCCAAGTCACCAATTTTTAAAGCAAAGTTACGCATAAATCATTTGAACTAAAAAGAATTGGTTTGTGCTTACAAAAAAATAGAAGACGTGTTTTTACCGACGTGCGAGTCAATACCTAATTATTTTAATGATGAAAACCTAATACAAAGGAAGGAAAGGTGAACATATGATACTTGACGGTGTTTTGGTAGGTGTATTATTAGCGGGCTTAGAGTTAGGAGTTGCGTGGATATTAGCGGTCATCACAAATCATGGATCCATAGACGACAATGAGGAAAATAAAAACAAAATTACAAAAACTAAAAAGTTCTCCACCACACTAGAGAATTTAAGTAACTCTGAATAGCTATTTAATTCTAAATATTTAAAAATCCCCATTCATTTTGGGGATTTTTATTATCATCTCTGAAAGCTAGTACTAGTAGTAGCAGCGATTTTTTTATCTACAGTGTTATCATCAAAGAACAATGTAGAATTTTTAGGTGCTTGATCATATAAACCATTAATATATTTTTTTATATTTTCTTGTTTATCCTGATTTGGCACTGCTTCTTTCGCGTAGTTAATCAATTGATTAACTACATCTTGTTTCAATTTCAGAACAATATCAGGACGATTCCACACAAATTGACCAGCCCATGCTGTACACAAAAATTCATGCTGTAATAGGAGCTTAAAACTATCTGCTAAACAGTTACTTCTATAGAGTGTGTCCATCGCAGAAACAACGCTATCCCATGGACCATTATATTTCATAATGGCACGAAAGTTATCTTTATCTAAGGTTATTGAAGTCGCCTTTTTGAGTATCTCTAGTATCTCATAAATTTTTTTATGTTGGCTTTGGCTTGGTATACTTTGCAATTGCTTTCTATCCTCTTGTGTTAATTGGATATTAGCTTCCTTAAGCTCTGTCAGAACTACAGCAATGAATGCAGGATCTTTGGATGCCATTAGAATATCAATGTTATCTTGCAATAATAAGCTCTCTTTTATCAATATTCTAATTCCATCAGCGAGACTTTTAGGTTCTTTATGTACTATGGCGCTATTAAAATTTTTTGTTAAGAAGCCATATTCACCAAGCAAAATCATCACAGAAGCAAGTTCAATAGTATCACTATGTTTTACAACGGAATTAAAATTACTTTGCTCTGAAAGGCTTGCTTTACGAAGTTCGCACATCCCATAAGCAAGGTTAAAAGGGTCGCTATGTTCTCTAACGGCGTTAAAGTTATCTGATGTAAAAAGAGAATCATTTTGATCAAATTCGCCTATTGCTTCAGCTAGGGATTTAATCTCAAAGGAACTCAGTATAGCTCGATAAACTAAGTAAAGTGGATCTGACGAATCTTTTGGCAAATTGCTTTTTTCATTGTTGTATTTTTGAATAAAACATGCAATGACGTGAAAAGCATCCTCCTGTTCCTCAGCAGAAAGCGTTTCTAATGCTGCTATTACTGGATGCGCTTGAAATGATTCTTTCTCTTTTAATTGTTCATATTTAACTAAAGCTTCTTCTATCTCTTTTGACCATGGCATAAAAATTATCCTCGAACTGTGTGTAAGTTATTTATTATTTTATTCGTGTGCTTTCTTTTCCAACCAAGCAAGAAACATTTCTCGTGTTTCTCTGAGTATCTGAATGAGTTGCTGCAGTAACCTCTCGCTCACTTGTAAATCCGATGCAGATAATGATTCCCCTAATGCCTTACATACTTCATGAAGTCGCACCGCGCCAACATACGTGCTCCCTCCTTTTAATTTATGCGCCTGAAAGTCAATGACCTTCCAGTCGTGTTCTTCCTGCGCTTTCTTTACTATCTCTATCTCTTCTCCCCAACTCGTTACTGCTACCTCGACTATGTCTCTTAGATCCGTTTCATTAAATAATGTGCTGGCTTGCGCCCTGTCAAAAATCGGATAGCCATCCATGTCTTTCGGCTTCGCTTGCTCTATTAACTTCGGTATCTCTTTCACATCCCTTTCTTCTAAGGGCTTTACAAAAACACCCTCCATCCCAGATGCTATATACTTCTCTTTCGCTTCTTCCCCCGCATGCCCCGTTAAGGCAATGATCGGCGTCCGATTTCTTCTGTGCTGCTTCTCCCACGCGCGATACTCCTTAGTGAGCTCCATCCCATCTCTGTCCGGTAACCCTATATCGCTCAGTATTAATTCAAATTCTTGCTCTTTTAAAATCTTTATCGCTTTGACCGCATTCTCTACCGTCACTACTTGATATCCCGATCGCTTTAAACGTGATTGCGCCCCTAATCGCGCCGCTAAATCGTCTTCAATTAATAAAATACGTGGACCTGTTCCAGAAAGTTCTGTGGGTTCTGATAACTTAATTTTTTTAACACGTAGATTATTCACCGCTTCTGGTTTTAATACCGTCTCTGTTTGATTCGATTGCTCTCGCTCCGTTGCAATCGGTAAGTCTAAAATGATCGTAAATGTCGTGCCTTCTCCTAACTTGCTTTCTACGCGAATCCTTCCGCCTAACGCTTCTACGTATTGCTTCACAATGAATAATCCTACGCCATGGCCTTTGTATAAACCGCGATACGAAGGATGTACTTTCGTAAATCGGTCGAAAATCTTATCGAGCTGTTCTTCAGGTATCCCTATCCAGGTATCCTTGATGCAGCTTTCTATCCGTGCTTTACCTTTCTCTTTCAATACACAATGACACGATAAACAAATCTCTCCTCGCTCCGTAAATTTGATCGCATTCGTCGCTAAATTCAGTAAAATCCGTTCGAGCTTGATTCGATCGGTTTCCAGAAAATTCGGTATCTCAGCCTCTATGTCAATTTTAAGTGCTAACCCTTTGCTTTTAATCGAGGGTAATAGTAAATCACGTAGCTTGCTCACTATCTTACGTATATCAACCGCTTCTTTCTTGATCTCTTCTTCACAAATGTATTCGGCTTTGCTGAGCTCAAGTACCCCTTCTAACAGTTCGTGTAAACGTCGCGAGGATCGTTCCAATAGTTGCGCGCGTTGCAGCGCTTCTTCATCATGTCCTACCCTCTCCGTTAGATCCTCTGACATGTGAATCATGCCAGTCAACGGTGTCCGTATGTCGTGCGCCATGTTCAATATGAACGCGTCTTTCGCTCAACTCGCTGCCTCCGCTTTGTCTTTCGCTTCCCTTAACTCCACTTCCATTCGCTTACGCTCCGTTATGTCTAATGAAATCCCTAGTAATCCAATGACTTTACCCGAGCGATTGTATAATGGAACCTTCTTCGTTAAATAAATTTCCGGTTCCGCAGAGTAAATGCTTTCTTCTTCTCCATAATATTCTTCTCCTGTTTTTAAAATACGATTATTAGTTTCCAAGTGTAAATCCGCCACAGATTTAGGCAGCACATCATACAAAGTTTTCCCTTTAACTGCTTCCCTAGAAGGTAAATGCATACTTTCAGCTTGCTGATTATTACAACCTTGTATAACGTTGTTAGTATCAAACCAGTAGACGTGTCCGGGTAATAAGGCAATTAGATCTTCATAATAATATTTTATTTCTCTTTGGTTCTCTCTACTCGCTTTTAATTCCTGATGTAAATGAGCAATTTCAATTTCTTTATTTGCAACTAATTGACGTAACTGTTCAATTGTTTTAACTTGCGCTTTGCTACTATCCTGTTTCATTTTTACCTTCTATTTAATAATATGAGAAGCTCTTGGATCTACCATTTTTTGTATTCATTTGTATTACTTCTGGAATGTTAGGATTAAACTGAAAAAAAGAATTTGTTTGTTTTCTTAAAGTACCTTGACCTTCTTCTTTCGGATTAAAAATGGCATTTAATATATTAAGCGCTGAATTAAATATCTTATCTGGATCACCACA
>JABDAQ010000015.1 GCA_013289115.1 Gammaproteobacteria bacterium | reverse complement strand
CAGCTTCAGCACGACCCATATAATAATTATGTGAATCACCAATGCTTATTGCGCAATAATAAGCATTAAGATTACGAGCATAATACTCTTCTAAAGAATAAAGACCTTTTAAGTCATATCCACCTAAATGTAAAATCAAAGTAGTTAGCAACCTAGCTGTCCTTCCGTTACCGTCATAATAAGGATGGATAGTAGCAAATTGGTAATGAGCAATACTTGCCACAATCGGGCAAGGAACATCCTTAGCAATATGAATCCAATTTACCATGCTTTTCATAAGATCGGGTACATCCTTTGCTTCAGGAGGCATGTAAACAATAGTATGTGTACGTGCATCACGAATGACATTTTGACCGTCTCGATAAGGAGTCAATTTAACGGTACTTCTTAGATCGGTCATAATTAATGCGTGTAAGGTTTGAATCAGTTTTTCTGTTATCTCAGCACCGTTTGCTGCCAATTGTTCTATTTTTTTTAAAGCGGCATAATAACCTTTCACTTCATGTTCATCACGTTCTCGACCTGGGAAATGACCTTCATGTTTCAAAACAACTTTGATTTGATCAGGTATTAAGCGATTACCTTCGATCATGGTTGAATAATGTGTAGTACAAAGGCGCGCCGTTTCTCGTAAGGAAGATAAAACTGTTAGTGTTAACGGAAGATGTAAAATCTTTTTCTTTACCGCTTCAATACGTATAAGTGAAGCGGAAATTTTAGGAGTAATAGTGTAGTTGGGTGAAAATTTTACATGCATAATAAGCAACTAAAAATACTGCACTAACTGAATCATGATTTCGATAAAAATCAATGAAATAATCACGAACTCCAAAATGCTCGAATGCCTGTGTTGCAATTGATTACTCAACATATCCAGTATTTCATGCAACACATCTAACTTGTGATTTAAAGCGGCAACGCGCACCGGAATATCTAAAAATTTCTCTATCATCACGTAATAGGATTCCATGTTCGGATAACGCCAAAAATATTCAGGAACATCTAAGTATTCGCTGCTCAAATTAACTGAGCTGCGTTCAATAAAAATTTCACCAATACGTTTGGAAATGGCTTTGCGTGATAGTGAAATCTTACCTGAACGCGCTAATTCGCGCGGAATATGACTGTTGGCGTAAATGGTTTTCTGAATGGATTCTTCATATGCTTCTAGTTTAACCGATTGTGCCAAACCATAGGAAATGGCTAATTTAAGCGGCACATTGTCTTCTTCCTCTTCTGCAATACTAATGACATCCACATTAAAGCGTGGGTGAGCAAAAATACGCGTTTTCTTTCCCATGATATAAATAAAACGATCTTGTTCGATACGCTCTAAAGGATCTAAAGCAAATAATTTCACTTGTTCTAATAAAATTGCCTCTTGCGCTTTGCTCGAACCCCAGGTAACAAAACAACCGTGATTAAAGAAAAAAATGTGGCTTTTTGAACAAGATCGAGTTACATGCAAAACGTTTCGAAAAAATTTGGTTGCGTAATGCTGCGTGCGAAAAAACTCCGCTAATAAAGGCAACCGGTAAGAAACAGCCGTACAAAAAGATAAACAACGCATAAAAATAAAAGCAACTTACTTTACTTATCGGATCACTGTCCGATCACTTGTGGAATTCCTGTCTGTCTTTCGGCAATTTTATGTAAACGTTGCCAATTAACTGAAATAGCCGTACCAGAAACGGCAGTCAAAACATCGCGCTTTACTTCGCTAAAATGAATATGCCGCGCATCTTCCTGTAAAGGAACATGCGCCTCAAAATAAAGCTTACCTTCGCTAAATCCTAATTTATAGGGTTGATCAACGATGGCAACTGGAGTACCTACACGCACTTCAGAAAACAAACTCTCAACATCTTCCGGTAACATACGAATACAACCCGAACTACTACGCCGACCCACACCATGATAATCATTTGTGCCATGAATTAAATACGTTGATTGCTGCAAGCGCATCGCATAATTTCCTAAAGGATTATCAGGACCTGGCGGCACACTTTTGGGCAAATAAACGCCTTCTTTAGCCCGTGCGTCACGAATGGACGCTGGAACATACCAAGTGGGATTTTTTATTTTTTGAATAATACGTGAAGGACCTAACGGTGTATTCCAGCCCTCTCGTCCAATACCGACTGGATAGGTAATAACATAGTTGCTGTGCTCTGGATAATAATAAATACGCAATTCGGCTAGATTAATTACAAGACCATGGCGCAACTTAGTCGCAGGCAAAATATGTAAGGTAGGAATGACGATGATTGTTCCCGGTATTATTCTCGTCGGATTAATCCCTGGATTTGCTTCAACGAGCTCATAATAACCGATATCATAACGACGTCCAATGGAATAAAATGTATCACCCGGTAACGCTTGAAACCACTGTAGACGTCCAACAAGACGTGTATCAGATGATGGCAAGGTAAAAGTCGCAGCCCAAATTACCCCTGTGTACAGCATGAAAATAATACTGTACACCCAACGGATTATTAAATTATATTGATACATAGTTACAGATAATTGCCTTTAGATACACTGTATTTCATAGATTCGAAGTTGGAAAGATGCAGTGATTCTATCACGGATTTGTGGATAACAGTGAAAGCGTTTTTAAAAGTAGATTGGATTTTATTCTTTGGTTTGCTCGGCCTGTTATCTTTGGGTCTGGCTGTTCTATACAGTGCAGGTAACGGCAATTTAGATTTAGTCATTAAACAAGGTGTACGCATTTGCTTGGCTTTAGTTCTGATGCTGCTGTTAACAAGAATTTCGCCGTTGATTTATTGTCTTTGGGCGCCTTGGTTTTTTATTTTTTGCATTGTCTTGCTCACTACAGTGTTGGCCATTGGGGTGATAGGAAAAGGAGCACAGCGCTGGATCAACTTAGGATTAGTTCAATTTCAACCGTCTGAATTAATGAAACTGGCTGTGCCGATGATGCTCGCTTGGTATTTACATGATAAACAATTACCTCCGTCTTGGTTCCAATTACTTGTTCTCGTGAGCATCATTGCAATACCTACATTATTAGTCGCTAAACAACCTGATCTAGGCACGGCTTTGTTAATTGCAGCATCTGGTTTTAGTGTAATTTTTATTTCAGGAATTAGTGCACGTTTATTACAGATCATGGCGATCGCGACCTGCATCATTGCACCGATTGCTTGGCATAGTTTGCACGATTACCAACGTACGCGAGTTCTCACTTTTTTAAATCCAGAACGTGATCCGCTCGGTGCGGGTTATCATATTATTCAATCCAAGATCGCGATCGGTTCAGGCGGTTTTTGGGGTAAAGGCTGGCTGCATGGCACACAATCGCATTTACTTTTTTTGCCAGAACACACGACTGATTTTATCTTTTCAGTCTGGGGAGAAGAATCCGGATTTTTTGGATCATTATTGTTACTTTTGTTATATTTTTGGATTTTAGGCCGCTGTGTGTATATTAGTATGCAAGCACAAGATACGTTTTCACGCTTATTATCTGCGGGATTAGCCCTCACTTTTTTTATCGCGTTTTTTATTAATATAGCGATGGTTACTGGCCTTGTACCCGTGGTTGGTGTCCCTTTGCCATTGATCAGTTATGGTGGCACTTCCTTGATCACCTTGGTTGTTTCTTTCGGTCTTCTCATGTCTATTCACACGCATCGCAAATTACTGGGCAAATAATTAATTATGACTCTATCTCTTGCTAACTCGATCAAAACACGCGCTCTCTTAACCCTCATACTCTTTGGATTATTAACAGCTTGTAGCACCACAACACGGCATCACTATTATCGTTCAGGCTCAGACTCAGCACCCTCGTTTCCAATCGATGTTAGCAAAATACCCGATGCTGTCCCCAAAATAGAACCGTATAGTCAATGTGGGAATCCAAAAACATACAGCATTCATGGCTACTTATATCATGTCAAAAAAAATGAAACGGGTTATTGCCAACGCGGACTGGCGTCTTGGTATGGCATGAAATTTAATCATTACCGTACGTCCAGTGGTGAACTTTATAACGTAGCTTCTATGACTGCAGCACATCGCACCTTGCCCATACCTTGCTATGTGCAAGTAACTAATTTAAGAAATGGCAAACATGTCATCGTCAAAATCAACGATCGCGGTCCTTTTGTTAGAAACAGACTCATAGATCTTTCTTACGCGGCTGCTAAAAAATTAGATATGTTAAAAAAAGGAACGGCTTGGGTTGAAGTTCGTGCCATCGATCCACGTCACAGCTATCGAGACCCAATCAATGTTTCATCTGCCTCTGAGGATAAAAAACTATTTTTACAAATTGCTAGTTTTAAATATCGGCAAGGCGCGGAACGCACTGCGTTTCAATTAAAAAGCCAAACGCACCTGCCTATTTTAATTATTGCTGCGCAAAATAAGCAGGGACTCATTTATCGCGTAGTACTCGGCCCTGTTAACGCAATGCAACGCGCGCAGGTACTTGCACAATTACAGGGAACAGGATTAGGTGAACCAATCGTGCGCTTGCATGAATAACCCAATTCATTGATTGCGCATAATTATGAATTATAAAAATATCCGCGACTATCTCCATCTTCTCTTGCTGATCTTGAGTTGTTTAGGTTTAGGTTATGGCTATTATTACGAACTAAAACCGTTAAGTTACAATATTCCTATTACAGACTACGGTAAGTTTTATCAAGCTAACCGTTGCTTTTATACAGGCAAACAGATATACAGCGCTACGATAGTTCATCAACGAACAAAACCGCATTTAAAAAAATTAGCGGTTAGTTTGAATCCGCCTTTTTTTACGATACTAACCGCCTTCTTAGGCCGACTGTCTTATCACCTCTCCTTTTACACCTGGAGTCTGATGAGTTTGGGTTGCGGTATTATCAGTCTATTTATTATTTCGAAGACTTTATTTCCAAATACAAATTTATTACATCATTTAATCAATCTATTTGCCTTTTTTATTTATTTTCCAACCTTTAGCTGTCTGCATTACGGACAAATTACTTTATTTTTATTATTATTTTTAACACTTGCTTGGTATGCAGCACGTCAAAAAAAAATACAGCTTGCCTCGATCCTGCTCGGTATCGCTACTAACATAAAATTATTCGTTGCTCTATTCGCCGTTTATTTTTTTATGCAAAAACAATGGCGTGCCTTGATCGTATTTATAAGTACAATCGTGTTGTGTGCAATCCTGGCATTAGTGTGTACCGGACCGGCCGCTTATAGTCATTACTATCAAGCATTGAGTACCATCAAATGGTTTTCCTCATCCTGGAATGTTTCGCTCTATGGATTTTTAGTGCGCTTATTCGGTGGTTTAGCGGAAGGCAATCATGCGGTTTTATCCGCACCAAGATATGTTTTAACCAGTATATTTAGCCTTGGATCGATCAGTATTCTGATGCTGTTAGGATTATCTCTAAGAATACAAACCAGCATCGAACCTATCAGCACGGATCTGAAATTTTCAGCCATTCTGATCGCTATGTTACTACTATCGCCTTTAGGATGGCTTTATTATTTTCCTTTGCTTTTAATTCCAGGGATGAGTTTATGCAATGCAGTAAAGCACGGATACCGTCCTGTACTTATTAGCAGCAGCTTACTCGTTATCTTATTCATAAGTTCTATTCCTTTAGTGATGTTTCGACCCATAAACATCACCGCTGAACACGCACACGCCATTTTTTTTGGATCGAGTTTATTTTCTGCTGCGCTTCTTGCTTTATTGGCTTTAATCTTTTTTCTGATAAAAACTTTGGGAAGAACAAAGCCTGTATTGAATCAATTGCCCTCACACGGACTCTGCTTACTCGCATTGATGGCCTCTTTATCGCCATCAGTCGTTGGCATAGTACAAAGCGTGCGTTCTATGGCCCATAACGCAGCAAAAGAAATTCATAATTACACGATCATCCATAATCCTTGTCCTTAATCCTTGTCCTTAACTTATGTTGTCTTATCCTCACATCGATCCAATTGCTCTGTCTTTAGGTCCAATAAAAATTCATTGGTATGGCTTAATGTATTTGCTGGCGTTTCTAAGCGCTTGGTTGCTTGCAAAACGCAGAATACATCAATCGTCGACCTGGACTTTGGAACAACTCAGCGATTTATTTTTTTATGTGGCGCTCGGTGTGTTATTAGGCGGACGTATCGGTTATATGCTGTTCTACGATTTTTCTAATTTTTTAATAAAACCCTGGGCCGTGTTGCAAATCTGGCAAGGCGGCATGTCATTTCACGGTGGATTATTGGGCGTAGTATTCGCGCTGTACTTATATGGACGAAAAACACAAAAAAAATTATTGGAATTAACTGATTTCTGTGCGCCCTTGGTTCCTATTGGATTGGCAACCGGACGGATTGGCAATTTCATCAACGGTGAATTATGGGGAAGAATAACCCATGTACCTTGGGCCATGATCTTCCCGCATGCTGATCTTCACCCGCGTCATCCATCGCAATTATACGAATGCTTTTTTGAAGGGATTATCTTATTCATTATTCTATGGATTTATTCCAAAAAACCAAAACCAACGGGAGCGGTGTCTGGATTATTTTCATTATTATATGGGATAGTTCGCTTTGGTTTAGAATTTTTCCGTCAACCCGATCCACAACTTGGATTTATTGCCTGGGGCTGGCTCACGATGGGTCAATTACTCTGTTTGCCTCTTATTATTTTTGGAATGATTTTATTACATGCAGCCTATAAAAAATAATACAGCGATTGAAAAAAAATTATTGCATTACACTGGCAAAGCGATCGCTGATTTTAATCTGATTGAATCTGGCGATAAAGTGATGGTTTGTTTATCGGGCGGCAAAGATTCTTTTACGCTTTTAGCGCTCTTGCGTCATTTACAAAAACGCGCTCGAAATAAATTCGAATTATTTTCCTTCACCCTCAATCAGATGCAACCCAACTGGGATGACAGTCGATTAAAGAATTGGTTAATTGAACAAACGATTCCTCATATTATTTTAAATCGCGACACTTATTCGATTATAAAAGAGAAAATACCGGAAGGCGAAACCTATTGTTCACTCTGTTCACGTTTACGACGCGGCATCATTTATCGTTATGCACAAGAACAGGGTTTTACAAAAATCGCGCTCGGCCATCATCGTGATGATTTAATCACCTCATTATTAATGTCTATTTTATACAATGGCCAAATTCGATCCATGCCGCCTAAACTATTGAGTGATACAAAAAAACATCTTGTCATTCGGCCGTTAGTCTATTGCCAAGAACACGACATCATGACTTATGCGCAACAAAAACAGTTTCCAATCATTCCTTGTAATCTTTGCGGTTCACAAAAAAATTTAGCACGTCAAAAAACCAAGGCTTTAATCGACGTATTAGCGCAAGAAAATCCAAAAATCCCAAGCAATATCTTACACGCACTCAGCGACGTGCATCCAAGTCAGTTGATGGATAGGACATTGTGGGATTTTAAGAGTCTTGCATGCAAAAGCTTGCTAACGTAAAACGTAGCAAGCTTTTGCATAATCATTTTTTAAATAGATTGCAGTTGGTGACTACCATGCCATTTTTGACTCCTGTACTTATATTATTGTTTCTATTTTTATCAAAAAATGCCGGCGTTCTTCCATAATTGCTATTACTGTATGTAGATGTAGCAGGTAATAAGAGAGAAGAAGTGTGCGATGTATTTGTATTACTTGACTGCTGTCTGTTCTTTTTTATAGAAGAAGAAGCATCATGATTCGATGATTGCGTTTGTTTTGTTTTAGTATTAGCTGGCGCTGGTTTTGGCTGCGATGGTAACATCTGCTGTGCTGGAACTTTTTTGGTTGCAACATTTTCAGAGATAACCTTAGGCAGAGCTTTAGGTAGAGTTTGCAACGATGAAAGGCTGTTGCTTAAAAAATGTGTAACTTTTTCATCTATCTTTTCTTCGCTATCGTGTTGTTCTACTTCAGGTATGTTTTCTATGATCGCGCCAATAGCGGTAATCCAGCCAAGATGCGCATCTACTGAAGGTTTTTGACGATTATTTTTTATCTGCTCCTTTGCTTTCAGCAGTATTTTATGCAATAGAACATTGCCTTTTTTAAGCAAGTCTTTATCCTTCGCGTAACGCGCATAGAGTTTATCTATTCTGGTTATGTCGCTATTGCATTTATCAAGAAAATACTGAGTGTTGAATGCTTTTGACAGCGTATCTAGCTTTAGTTTCAACAACACTTTTTTGTCCAGCAGATTCTGTGAAAAAGACTTTTCATTATACTGATCTTTTTCAGTCAAAAGATTTATTGTTTCTTCTAGTTCACAGTACAAATCGGGGCTAGCTATTTTAAATAAGTCTTTCTTACTTTGTGCAAATGGAGCATCGTCTGGAATATTCTTCATTGCTTCAGCAAGCTGATTCATTACAGCCTTAAATCGCGTAATGAGCATAATATCCTGCGGTTTCTCTAGTTGTAGTGCAGAATCAACTTGAACTATAGGCTTTACAATGGCTGTCTTTTTTTGATTTTGATTTACAGGAACAAGTAATGATATAAGCTCTGTAGTCATTCTTGAATTCTCATTCTCGTCGTTGCTAAATCTAAATACTACAGGAGATGGTTCTGCTGTTCTTTCATTTGCCGTAGAGGTGTTGGAGATGTTAGATGATGCAGCAGATGTAAGCGCTGTAAAATTATTATTAGTATTAGCGGCGTTATGAGTAGTAGTAGCAACGGTGTGGTTACTAGAAGAAGACTGCGAAGGAGCTGCAGGCGGCGGAGGAGGTGGTTGATGAGTAGACGGTAATGTAGACTGAGACACATCATCATCATGTTCATTATCATCATGTTCATTAACAACTGCTGCCATTGCCATTTTAATATTTTGTAATGTTAAATTTCCTCCTGTAATAATGCTTCCTTTAATCGCGCTTACGTTAGTGTGTGTACGATCACCAATCGTACATGTCTCAACTTGCGGCTTCGTGCTCCATACCACGCCTTTGAAACATACACCTTCTACAGGCCCAAATATTTTGCATAGCGGTTTTGTAGATAACGGTACATACGATTCTGTTCCGAGCTTATCATTGTCATTCGCTAACCTACCATCAATTCTGACCTCACCACGATCAAATAAAAACGTACTGCGATCAGGAACGTAATAATGCGTTATATACCCCCTAAAATCCTTAACACTCACTGTATTGCCATTGGCAAAAATATCCTGAATTGCCTTCACGCGATCCTGTGAGCTCAGACTCACACCGTTAGCAACGAGTCCAGCGAGTCTGACAAGACCTGATTTACACGCAGATGTACTGTGATTTGAATTTGAATCATTAGACGTTGACTGATAACCTAAATCTAAGCTATCTAACCCAGGCCCAGTAACTGTGCATCCCCTGCTTCTTTGAATATTCTGAATAACTTTCTCGGGCGGATGTTCTTTAAAAACTAATTTTCCACCGGAAACATTGAATTTTACGTCCTCATTCACAAATCCAACGTATAAAGTACCAGAACCTTTCTTTGAAATGACTGTTTCTTCGCCTTCATAAGTCTCAATTCTATTGATAGTAACATTTCCATCTCCTTTGATGTTACAGTTTCCTCGAACAAGTTTTACAGTACATTCGCTTTGTGAATTTTCATTATGTAGTGTGCAGTTTGGTTCAATCAATTCTGCAAAAAACTTACCGAGAGCATTCATTATTTTAATAATTGATCCCAGACCAATGTGTCTCACAGTGAAAGAACCATTTCCTCCATGCTTCAGCGTCACTTTTTCACCTACGTGACCAATTTGCAAATCGCCACCACCACTGTGCATAACCTTTTTGTTATCTCCAACCGCACTTATAATAAGATTGCCTATGCCTGTATGCTTTACATTGCTGTTTACGCTTAATAGTTTTTTATTCTCTGGACCATGGTGCACAAACGGCTTGTCCCCAGAATAAATGAGGTCATTATTTATTCCATTGCTGGCGAGAAATTCATGATTTAAATCAGAATCATTGTCTGTGGACAGAATCTTCTTACCATTCCAATCACATACTGCATTTGGATCGCACTTTCCACGAACAGTAAGTGTACACCGGTCGTTTCTCTGTGTATTAACCTGCGGATTAGTTATAGTGATCGAGCTTGCTTGAATAAAACTATTACTAAATAACGCAGCACTTACCCGATCGTTTTGATCACTTGATGAGGACTTGATTTCAGCACCTGGCTTAACATCTTTAGTAACAATCACGTGTCCTCGAACTACTTCAATTTTAGCGCCTGCACAAACATTTCCTTCGATAGTCAGCTGCCCTTTAGTGACTAATATATTATCATCGCTGTTAAGATCACGATTTATAGTGGTATTATTTTTAACGACAGTTAGCATAATAAATTCTCGACTTTCTAATGGAATTATTTTTAACACATAATAACATAACAAAAATAAACAAACTCAGGAAAGCTCAACTCGCTGATCAATAAAAAATTTTGTATACTATTTTTCCATCAAAAAAGTAGATTGCTATGAATTATGTCACTCGATTGATCACAATTGCATCCTTATGTTCAGTATTAAACGTAAGCTACGCGACTGCTAATACAATCTTAGATCTATTAAACATTACACCGTCGCATGAATCGGCTGATTATGTTGCGCATAAAAAACAATTCCAGCTCCAGAATTTGTTGACTGAACAGCGTCATCCAAAAACAAATACCTTGAGTTATCAGATCGCGTGCAATACACAAGACGGACTGACCTCACTCTTAGCAGTGGATCAAGATATTTCAAAAAAATTTATAGCGATAGCCTATGATCCGCAAAAATTAAAAACATTAACCACTGCTTCGCACGCGATAGAAACAGCAATTTTAACTCACAAGAAAATTTATTTTTACGGAACAGGTGCAACGGGTCGTCTTAGTGTTTTGATCGAATCTTCTTTATGGCGACCTTTTTGGGGAAAGGTAAAACGCTTGCCTGCGTGGAAAAAAATAAAATATTATTTCCCCTCGATTGAAAATACAGTGGTCGGAACTATAACGGGTGGTGATCGTGCTTTAGTTAGCTCATTGCCCGGATTTGAAGATCTACAAATGATTGGAAAATTGCAATTACAGGATCAGGGTTTACAAAAAGATGATGTTGTCTTTGCTATTACAGAAGGCGGTGAAACTTCTGCTGTGATCGGTGCTATTCGATCAGCGGCTGAATTAAATGCACCAGTTAAACAGAAAAATTTATATTTTATTTATAATAACCCTGACAAAGTCTTATTAAATTTTTCAAGAAGCCGCTGTGTTTTACAAAATCCAGCCATCACAAAAATTAATTTAACAACAGGGCCGCAAGCAATAGCCGGCTCGACACGCATGCAAGCGACGAGCAGCGAACTTTATCTGGTCGGTATTCTATTAGAAGATGCCTTACAAAATGTTTTGCAAAAATATCTTTCTAAACAAGACATGCAGCAACTCGGATTTTCTGGATCGACAACCTTACAAAAACGCTTATTGAATTTTAAAGCAGTGCAAGAAACGAGTTATCGTGCCGCCTCGATGATAGCACCGTGGACTGATCTGGAAGCAAAGACTTATGCAACACACCATAGCGCTATTTATTTTGCAAATCGCGCTTTATTACCAGTCTTCACGGATATCACAGAACGCGCACCTACTTTTCGTCTTGATCCGCTAGACACAGTGGAAACAAAAAAATCCTGGGTGTCTGTATGGACAGCCGCGGATAATCAACAACAGGCATGGCGCATTTTATTGCATCATCCTTTTCGCGGTTTAAATCATAATTTTTACCAAAAAGATTTTATGCGAATACGTGATCCTTATTTGCGCACAGCCGCTTTGCAAGGATTAAAGCAAGCCGGTCCTACACAACAATTTTTATACGATTTTTCGTTCTCAAAACAAACTATTGCTAAAGCCAATCCACATATCGGTGATCTTGGCGTGCTCATTTTATTTTCTGGAGAACAACTCAACGATCCAATCTTTCATGATTATTTACAATTGCTAGCTCAATCTAACATAAATTTAGTGATTTTAGATGTAGCAACAAAAAAATCTATGGAAACCTCGCAATTAGCTAAGACCTTTCACGCTTTGTATATACCGATCATCGTCACGAATGATCCATTGGCATTAAATCAACAGCTTGTATTGAAGATGCTGCTCAATGCGCATTCAAGCGCTGTTATGGCAAAGTTGGGACGCGTTGTTGGTAATACTATGACCTTTGTTAATCCAAGTAATTTAAAATTGATTGGGCGAGCAACCTATCTTATTCAATCACAGGTAAATGCTGTTTTGACTCGCTCTGCTTGGCAGAAAAAATTCGGAAGACACCTGCCAATGCGTTACGCCGAAGCAAATGCCCTTTTATTTAATGCGATGGATTATGTAAAAACTACAAACAACGCAGCACAAGCGTCCGAAGTTGCTTTATCCATTATTCGAGTACTTGAAAGCTTAAAACAACAACGGACTATTTCTTGGCAAAAAGCAGAAGAAATTCTGCACAAAAAATCTCTAGGTGATTATTTACTTCCTTATGTTGTAGAAAATAAATTAGGCTGAAATGAACGCACGCTAAGAGCGTTCATCCATTAAATCACCCTCCAGTAAACCTACTAACCTTTGAATCTCTTCAGGATCTTTACCCGCAGCACGCAGGTTACTCGCAAGCAGCATTGCTGCCTCACGCCGCCCCTCAGTACGACCTTCTTGCCTGAATTGTTCTGCAAACGTCATGCCTTCTTTCAATCCTTCTTGCCTGAATTGTTCTGCAAATGTCATACCTTCTTTCAATCCTTCTTGCCTAAATTGTTCTGCAAATGTCATAATCGTCTCTCTTTCTTGCGGAAATGTCCCCACTAATTCTTCAATTAAATGCCGCCCAGCCTGCGCATCCTCTTCCTCTTCTCCTACCGTCATAATGTAACTTATTATCTCGCTGAAATAATCTAAATTATACTGCTTGATAATCTCTTTTATCCCCGAAATCTTCAGTATTTCTCTTAACACCGTTAGAAAATTCTTCGCCCGATAATGCTTGAATAACATCTCCATCATCGCGGCTAATCCGTGTCGACTGATCGCTTCATCCGTTAAGACCGTCAGATCAATGAGCTTGAAGGGCTTAAACGCTACTTCTCGCGCAAACCCTGGATCCTCAAAACAGTCATATATATCTACCGAATGCGGATACGGCGATTCTTTCCCATGATACAAACAAATCGGTACAACAATCGGTATCTTCTTATGCCCTTGCTTTAAATGCTCTTGACTTAACGCGATTACACTGTGTAATAACCGATTTTATACGTAATGTAACTGTCCAAATTAATACCATATTACTGTGCACAGAACAACCTATTTTTTTAAAGATTTTATTTCATTGTTTGTTTCATTTCTTTAAATTTAAATCACTGGAGTCAAAAGATCCTGTCCCCGAAGTGCTGGTAATAGGTATAAAAAACGATCCCCGTTGCTGCGATACGTTATATTTACTCAAGTATTTTTCTACTGAGCGTGCACAGGCAATGCTATCGTTTGTTTTATTTGTCATATTTTTTAGCAAATGATCCGCAGCCTCTAATGTTTCTTTCTCCTCTCCTCTTTGTAACAAACGATGCCGGACCATGGCAACTGCAATGCGATTAATAGAAAAGCATGAATCATTTTCTTTAATAAAAAAATAACGGTTTGTTAGAATTTTTCCTGCCCCACCTAATGTTTCAATATTTGAACATATATGAGAAAAAATAAGGGTCAACAATTTTAATGAGAACGTTTCCTTGATTCCAAAATAAGCAATCATGTTGAGAATTTTCAATGCTAACGCGTGTTCTTTTTTCACTTCCTGATAGGAAGGAATAAGCGGCGCAATCATACGATCTAAAATTCTAGATAATGCAAATTTATTCGATACGTCACTGAATAGGGTCTGCGGATCATATTCAAGGCATTGAATATATTGCTCAATTGTATAACTTCGTTCTTTTATTGTATGAACGGCGTGCTGTAGATAAGATAGGTTTCCTTGGCACCAGTATGCCAATTGATTTATATTAAGCATTGTGTAACAAACTGCAAGACGCGATAATTCTTCACAAAGAAACTGAACGCTGGCTTTATCGTTTAATGCGGGAAGAAAAATCGTTTCTTGTTTATTTTTGATCGTATTTTTGATAAAGTCTTTGTCGCTCAGTAACAAAAATTTAATAATGCCCTCGCTTTCTTTAGGTAGACAGTCAAATAGATTGCTCTGACTAATTTCTCTAATACCAGGAATGTTATCGAGAACAAACACAGTCTTTACTTTGAGTGTAATAAAATAGCTATAAAGGCTTGATAAAATACCTCTTGTGCTTATAACTTCTTTACTTACTGTGCCGCAAAGCGGAATCTCCCACATTTCTGCTAATTGCTCCACAGACTTTTCAAGGGTCTCTTTGTTTCTCGTATCAATCCAACACACTGGATCTTTATGAATAGCACTATAATAGTTGATTACACTCGTCTTCCCAACACCGGGTGGGCCACAGAGAATCACTTCATTTACTTTGCTTAATTTAGTTTTCAATTGATCAAAAAATTCTTTTAGGTAAGTAGCAAACCAGGGTTCGATAGGCGCTTGTTTACTTTTAAAATAAATAGAAAGTAAGATCTCATTTCCAAATGAGCGCCAGTTTCTTTCTAATGATTGCGCGGGCTTGACAGTCATTCCAACGGATGGACCAAATTCAGATCTTATCTCTACGTTACTACTCCTTTGTATTGTGTATCCATCGATAACTATAGCCTTGAGGGGGGGGGTTAAACTGCAAAGATTCTTTCGCTTAGAATCTTCTCTCACCACGTTTATTACAGCGTGAGGAAATAGTCCAAAGATAGCTTTATCATTGTTATCAATAGAATTAGCCGTGCATACATGGTCGTTGTAAAGGGGAATTTTTTCGTTTTTATCAAGGTATTGCTTGAGTAAAAGTTTTAGATTTTTAAAACCACTTTCTAAAGTTCCATCTGCACAAATACTCACTATTTGCGTATATTTATTCCCCAATTTTGTTTTTACGGTAAAAATGCAATCGGTAGATGGCAGTGTGAATGCTTCGGGTGTGCTGTATTGAGTTACATCCTCTGCACGTTTGCATGCAAAATGATCGCGATTGGGATAGAAACCTCTCTCTAGCATGACGGGCGTATATTTACAAAATACATGAATTGATTGTTGCGTTGTTTGTCCTCCTACCACGTAGATACATGCGTTGCACAGTAATCCTTGCGCAAGCACCGCAAATGAAGAAAGCAACACGTGCACATTTTCGTCCAGTTGTTTTGCTACGGCCTGTAAACGTAGACATAACTGATCGAACTCATTCTGTGTAAGCGGCTCTTTTGTAAAAAATAAAAATTCAGGTGTGAGCAAACGAGTAATGTATTCACAGTGCTCGTTATCTGTAGGAGCATATTCCTTATGCAGTTTATGCGTGGAAGTTAAGAGAAATTCGCAGAATCCTGTTAATCGTTCCCATTGTGTCTCGACCTGTGCGCTAGGCGAACCATATTCACCAAATCGCTGATTCACATCTTTTGAAAAAAGATAAATGTTTATCATGGCAGGCTTCATCGACTTTCTACTTTGTTTATTCTTTTGAAAATAAAGAATAACATGGTTATTTTGTTGGCAACACTCTCAATAATATTTTCATTTTTAAAAAACAATTAGAAGAAAATTTTATGTTTTTACTTAAAAACGCAAAGCCTTTTTTTTCCTTAAATCAACAATCAAGCAATGCTGATTTGGACGCTACGACAGCCATCGATCTAGCATGGATTGATGAACTAAAGAAGAAAAAAAATTGTGCTTACGAAACACCTGAAACTTTTTTGAAGAAACTTCGCTACGAAAAGGATCTTGACTGTGCCTATGTAAAAAACACGAAAAAGAATGACATATATGAACGGCACAATCCATTCAAACTTAGGTTACCTTATGATCTAGAAGGCTATGACCGTTTATATAACCATACAAAAATAAGGGACAGCTACGGATTGGGGGTATTGAACTCTCGTCTTGCCCAAAAATCTTATTTCGATTTCTTAAGACAATATAATTCTGCTTATATTACTTACCTGGAGGCTATTAACCGAACTGATAAGGCCATCATTCTAATAAAAGAATTGTTTTCTTCAAATAAAATGTTTGCGAATGCTAACGTAAGCACAGATTTTCTCAGTGACAATATAAAAAAAGAAAAATCCGATTTTTTACTAGCGCTCTTCGCATATTTAACCTTAAACATCCTTTACTCCTCTGATGAACCTATTTCTACTGCCGCTAGAATTAGAGCGTTAGAAGTTTTGCGAGAAAATTTTGATATTAAAAAAATAGCGCGAGCATTCAGCAAATTTGATTTAGGTTATTGCATTGATGACAGCTATGGCGGCGAAGAGCTTGTATACGATCTATTACCAAATAGTTTTATTTTAGAAGCGCGCGAACGTGGAGCTGTTCAGAACAAGATTTTTTTAAAAAATAAAAAAATTAAGGAAATTTTCAAAATACCAGAGAAAGAATTTAATCCCTCTTACGAATTAGATTCTGGTTTTTCACAACTTATTTCAATGCATCCTCAGGAAACACTTCAAGTTTTACATAGCTTGTTACGTCAACCTACTGGTGTCGCGGTAAACAAAGAGAGTAGACAACTCATTTTCGCAATGATTATCAGCCTAGCAAAACTGGATCCATTGAAAAAAGAAGAAATATTTGGCGACACTGCGAGTTACAGAAACGGAGGTGAAAGCAAGCCAGGATCTAGCGCCAAAATTGATTGGGCTATGGGCTATGACAGTTTTGGAGATGAGATAGCTTATCGCCGTAAATTAGAAAGACTCTCTATTGATAAAGAAGAAACGAGACTTATACTCAGTGAGCGAAATAGATTTCAACTAGAACAAGAGATTGTTGGAAACCTAGAGCAAATAAATAAAAACTATATTACTCTTGAGAACGATCCCAAGGGATATTTTTCTATTTTAGCGCTGCGACCAGATATTTCTGAAGATATTTTCGAAGATATGCTTAAACGCAGCTACCGAGTATTAGCACGACAGTATCATCCTGATAAGGGGGGGGTAAAGAACAGTTTCAAAAACTCCAAAAAGCATACGAAGTCTTGTCAGATCCTATCCAGCGTAATGCGTATCGAGCTCAATGCAGCAGTAATTCAAGTGGTTTTAGGCGCTGTTAAGGCTTATAAAAGAATACAGATATGTGTTCTGATCTAAGAATTTTGTACTCATTGAGTCAATTAAAGTTCTTTTTGTGCGTTGACATAAGCTTCGCGTTCATTTTTACTAGCTCTCCTCGCAGAAATGATTCTTTTCTGCGTTTTATTATTTTTATTCAATTTTAGACTTAAAAATTTCTGATTTGTTATACTTGTTCGATGCGTTTATCTCAATTATTACATTCTATTTATCCCGTTCCAACGGCGATGGATCCCACGATTACTGGACTTAGTCAGGACAGTCGTTCCTTAGAAACAGGGTATCTTTTTTTTGCGTATCGCGGTTTGCGCTACGACGGAAAGCATTTTATTCCACAGGCTTTAGCGAAAGGCGCAGCGGCTATTTTGACAGAATTGGCTGTTCCTGAACAAATCGGTAGCACGATTCCGATTTTAACGATTCCTAATTTAACTGCCTACATGGGACTGATCGCTGCGCGTTTTTATGCGTATCCGAGTCATCATTTGCAGGTTGTCGGTTTTACTGGCAGTAATGGCAAAACATCCTGCAGTCATTTTTTAGCGCATTGTCTCACGCAACTTCATCATTCCTGTGCATTGATCGGCACGTTAGGCTATGGTCTCTACGATCAATTACGCCTAGGTCTGCTGACAACACCGGATGCAATTGAGTTACATGCTTTACTCGCAGATTTTTTGCAAAAGAAAGTTGATTATGTTTCCATGGAAGTTTCATCGCATCGCTTAGCACAGAAACGACTGAACGGTATGGAATTTTCTGTCGCAGTTTTTACAAATCTGACACGCGATCATTTGGATTATCATCAAACGATGCAGGCGTATGCAGCGGCTAAACGATCCTTATTTTCTTTGCCCGTAGCACATTCTGTCTTAAATGCAGATGATAGCGTTGCGGAAAATTGGCTGATACCTTTGTATTGGGAACAATCTGTCTACGCTTATTCACTCCATCCGCCGCAGAAGCATTTAGCTAAGATTCCTCATGTGTACGCACGCAATTTTTCATGTACGGCACAAGGAATTGGAGCTCAGGTCAGTACGCCTTGGGGAGAGGCTGATTTTTATAATGCCCATTTACTCGGCTCATTTAATCTAAGTAATAGCTTGGCTGTTTTAACGGCACTCTTACTTTTAAATATTCCTTTGAAAGAGGCGATCCATTATTTAAGTCAAGTACGTAGCAGCCGTGGTCGTATGGAATGTTTTGGTGGCGGCGTTTTACCTCAGATCATCATTGATTATGCTCATACGCCGGACGCACTCGCGCAAGTATTGCAAACCGTGCGTTCTTTATGTCGCGGACGCGTGATTTGTGTTTTTGGGTGCGGCGGCGATCGCGATCAAGGCAAACGGCCTTTAATGGGCGCTTTAGCAGAACGCTATGCAGATCGCGTCATTTTAACGGATGACAATCCTAGAACAGAAGATCCACAAAAAATTATGGCCGATATTTTAAAAGGATTTAAACAACCTAAAAAAGTATCCGTCATCCATCAGCGATCCGAAGCAATTAAGACAAGTCTACAATGCGCAGATGTGGATGATTTAGTTTTGATCGCGGGTAAAGGACATGAAACCTATCAGCTTGTTGCCGATCGTGCGCAAACCTGCAGTGATCATGCGATCGTAAAAACTTGGCTCGCTACTGTATGAAACTTTCTGACTTAGCCCAAAAGCTTGGCTGCCAATATCACGGTGCTGATTGCGAATTTCACTCTGTTTCTATCGATTCGCGTCGTATTGTACCCGGACAATTATTTGTTGCGATCGTCGGTGAACGATTTGACGCACATCATTTTCTACAGGAAGCGCAGCGCGCAGGCGCGATCGCCGCTCTTGTTGATCGCTGTATTGAAACCGAATTACCTATCATTCAAGTGGCTAATACACGCCGTGCTCTAGGTCAATTAGCGCAGCTCCATCGTAATAATTTTTCTATTCCAACTGTTGCCTTAACCGGCAGTTGCGGAAAAACCACGACAAGAGCAATGTTAGAATCTGTTTTATCTGAATGCGGGATCGTATTAGCCAGCAAACGTAGTTTTAATAATGAAATCGGTGTGCCTTTAACCTTGCTTGATCTAAACGCAAAGCATCAATTTGCAGTACTTGAGTTGGGTGCCAATCATCCCGGTGAAATTGCGTATCTATCAAACTTAGTACAACCCATCGTCGCTTTAATCACAAACATTGGTCCTGCACATTTGCAGGGGTTTGGTTCATTAGAAGGCGTTGCGCGTGCCAAATTTGAAATTTTTTCTGGTTTGAAAAAGGGCGGCACTGCGATTGTGAATACGCAAGATCCAAGCAGTCAGCATTGGTGCAAACTCATTCGAAACCATCCCATCATAGGCTTTGGTGATAATGCAGAGTTCTCCGCTCACCAAATACAGATCGATGCGAACGGATATCCCTGCTTTTTATTACACACACCGTTAGGTTCGATCGACATTCGCTTATCACTCGTGGGTCAGCATAATATTTTAAATGCATTAGCCTGTGCGGCGGCTGCACAACAAATAGGTGCTTCGTTAGAAAACATTAAAGCAGGTTTAGAAAAAGTATCTGCTCTACCCGGACGGTTTCTTATGCGCACTGGAAAACATGGCGCACGCATCATTGATGACACTTATAATGCTAATCCTGCCTCTGTAAAAGCCGCTTTAGCATTATTAGCGCGTTATCCCGGACAACGTTATTTTGTTCTTGGCACCATGGGTGAACTAGGCGAACAGAGTTTATTTTATCATGAAAAAATGGGTCAGTTAGCACAAACACATCAGATCGATCAACTGTTCACGTACGGCGCATTTGCAAAAGAAACCGCGGATGCATTTGGTAAGAATGCGCATCACTTCACGGATCAGCGAGCTCTTATAGCCGCTTTACAATCTGAATTAGCGGCTGATAAAACTATTTTAATTAAAGGATCGCGCAGCATGCGCATGGAAAATGTCGTCGCGGCTTTAATCGATCCAAGTGAATTGAATGGTTTGAATTAAATTCTTTTAGATGTATCTTATTAGTTTTGCACAAACAAAATCACTATAAACAAGGTGGTACATGGAGTGAACCTATCGAAACCTTTTACGCATGCAATTTTATTCTCTGATCCCAACTCTGTTATTCATGATCTTCCTGAATTTCTAGACGCAACTTTTTTTAATAATAAATCGTCTCGAAATGTTTTCTTACAATTTCCTGATATAAAAGAGATGGCTGAAGTTCAAAATAACTTACTGCCTGCTCAAATAGCGTTATTACAAAATTGGATGGGAAAGAATAGGAATATTTTTCTTAACCAAGCCTTATTTGGACCCAACGCTTCTGAAACACAAACACAGAATTTTAAAGAATTTCTTGCACAATTTTTTTGGACAGAAAAAGGGATGCAAGGTTTATTAAAAACAATGCTTGCTAGATGTTTACCCAATCATCAATTAAATATTTTGGAAGCAAATACGTATATTAATTATGTACCTGATTTGAATGAAGCTTATTTACAGATCATTCAAAAATCTGTAATCAATATAGTTGATACATTAGATTCGGAAGAGTCGTCCGTCGCAGCACACATTGCTTATCATTTACCTTTGTATAGTCTACAAGAATTTATGCGGCTTTATGAGCAATGTTCTAAGCCAATACAAATGCCATTGAGTTGGATAGTTGGATTTGATACTCAAAGATTGCAGAAACCCGTAACAATATTGAGTCATTTTTTTGGATCAAACAAGCCACCCAAAAAATTAGATCTCTGGATGCCTTCTATAGAATCATTGCTCGAGGGTCTTTGTCGTAACAAAAATAAATTTTTTCTATGTGATTATTTTGAAAATGCGAGTGAACTCTATGAAATGTGCGAGAAATTTAAAAAAAATCAAAAAGATTGTAATGCTAATAAAGTATTACAATGCTATCTAAATGCCAATTTACAACAAGAATTTACACAAATAAAATGCAAATTAGTTGAACTTATATGGTCGTCTCTTAAAGACGAAGATTTAGGAAAATATGGACAGCCGACATCGGGGAAGGAGATATTACTGTTGAGGTCAGATTTACTGCGGATATTCTTTGGCTTGACTGAAACAGCAAGTAAACTGCCAATTTGGCAGGCAAATACAGCATTAACTTGCCTTGCTGAGAAAGCGCTTTCTCATTTATTATTTTCACACTCTATTTTTGCATTGCATCAAGAACAATTAGAACGGCTCTTTGCAGCCTGTAATCATTTACACAAAAAAAACCTTTTAAATCATTTTAGCTTTACAGCAATGTCAGAAGTTTACCTTAAAGTAAACGCTAATTGGGATGCTAGGGAAGAGTTTTTAATAGCAACAGCACAAAATGCTCTATTACAGCAAGAGCTACTTCATTTTCCACTATCTCACGAAACTCAAAAATCAGAATTGATACAAGCAATTCAAGTAGTGGTTGACTTAGAAAATAAGTTGGCAGAAAAAAGAGAGGCTCTACCTGAAGATAGATTATTCAATACGCTCATTGCTTTTCAAACCGCGCTTCTAAAATTACACACTACGAAAACAAATGAGAACGAAGCAATCATGGGATTATGTCACGCAATGTCAAAATTACCTGCAGATTTCTTAGATAATTTTAACGCAATCCTTTCTATCCAAGATCCGAGATATGCAATCCGTACAATGTCAACATCAGATCCAGGAAAATATATACGGGAATATGTAAATTACCATCCTGAACGTGTTCAAAACCCATCGTCTCGATCTAACGCTACGTATACTTCTTAGCAACTTGGCTATTATCTTTTCTACAAACTAGCCAGATCTTCATCAGAAAGATCCGTCATTTCTTTAATCAATACGTTATCTAAGCCTTTTGCTCGCATGTTCCTGGCTATAATCAACGCTTTCTTTTTCTCTCCTTTCTCCATGCCTTTCTCCATGCCTTGCTCGATCAGCCGAGGCCCTAAAGTAGCCATAAAATCTTGCTTCATTTGCTGCGCTATCGTCATAATATCTCCTCTCAGTGCTTCGTTCGCTCCGCGCGCTATCTCAGTGAAAAACTTCTTGTAATCAACCGTCTCCCCTTCATTGACTACATAATATAACACACTCCTGATTTGTTCCGGCGTCAGTATATCCTCTCTAATCTGCGCCACAATGTCATGGACTAAGTCCATCATATCGCGTACCTGGATGTGTTTCTGCAACAACTCCATTAACGCTACGCTTTTATGCGCCCTTATCTCTTCATCCGGGATCACCGTAATATCCACTACCTTATACGGCTTGAGAAAAATTTCCCTCGCTAACGCTTTGTTCTCAAAACAGTCCATAATGTCATTGCTGTACGGGTACGGCGTCACCTGCCCTCGATAAAATACCAAAGGCACCACAATCGGCAACGCCTTATTCCCTTTGCACAGATGATCTTTCATCACCGCTACCGTATAACGTAACATCGTAAAGGGTATCAGTTCTCTAGGCGTCGTTACATGCTCCAACAACGGATAAATATACCCCAGCCTCCCTTTAATCATGAGTGAATACAAAATGTCGGAAAAATGTTTCCGTAAATCCTCTTCCACAAAAGAACCGTGTTCTAATCGTAAAGTCGAAAAATCACAGTGCTCTTTAATCGCCTCCGGTAGGTGAATCGCCAAAAAGTCTTTCGCTATCTTTATATCACTTAGAAAAACTTTAAATAAACTGTCATGCGGCTGGTGAATCGATCGCGTCATTGTTATTACTTCTTTTATTTAAATAACTTTTGAATTCAATGCGGTATCATTTTTATCTTCTTCATTATCTTTTTCTTCTTTAACATTTAATGGCTGAAAAAAAGACGACGTCTGATCAATCTTTTTAATAATGACGCCCGTGTTAGTCTCTTCAATAATCAAGCCCATATCGTTCATCTCTTTAAGAATCAAGCTCATCTCATAGCTTTTACGGTCTCGTTCATAGATTTCTTGCATTTTTTTTGTTTATCTTGTTCAATTCACGGATTGCTACTTTATAATTATTTGACTGTGGCGCTGACGTCTTAATGATATCTTTCCATGTTATTGAGTTTAAAACCCCAGATATTCTAGTTATGTCACGATTCACTGATTCCAGCATAATTTCCTTGCAAGATTCAAAACCAATATGACCTAACCGTTGAGTAAAAACTGATTTTTTTTCTAAAAATCCAGCCTTCATGTTTATCAATGCTTTTTCTTCAGGAGAAGCTAACAAATGGAACTGAAAAGCAATCTCATCATATTCTTGATATTTTGCAACAACCTCTGGATCTCGGAAAACCTCTTTTATTTCCTGTCTCGCCTTTGGATCAATAATTTTTTCCTCCCAGCCAACTATTTCTTCTTGCTCTTCTGCCTCTTCCGTAAGTATTTTTATTATGTTATTTGCCGAATCATTGCGAGCACATTCAAATAAATGCTGATACTCATTCCTATTTTTTAAAAGTTCCTTGCGCGTGTTTTGTGGCAAATCCCGATCTGCAAGGCGAGTATTAAGTGCAGCTATGAGCGCACTAAAGAATTTCGGTTGTCTTCTTTTTACGTTAGCAAAGAGAGAGGCGCGCAACGGATGCCTTCCTGTTTTCAATATATGATGTGCTATTGGCAAATGATAAGGATCGTCGGGTGGAGACACAAAAACAGAGGCTTCGTACTTAATTAATATTGAAAAACACGCTGCAATGCCTGGAGTTTCACACTTTTTATAACAAAATAGTACAGGTGATGATCCGCCTGCGTCAACGCAGTAGGTGTTGATCGGAAAATCTTTAGTGTATTTCAGTATAAAATCCATTAGATCTGCATTTTCTTTCATCAAAGCTATTTTAAAGAGCCTATCAGCAATGTATTCGATATAACCTTTTAATTCTTCTGATGCTTTAAAATCATTGGCTAATAAGGTACGTGCTAATAAATTACTCCCTTCTCGAGTTACCTGATAAATTAGTTCATGTAACTCGCCTAGCATTTGAAAATTTGCAGTATAGCGCGAATCCTTTTCTAAGATTGCGCCTTGTGCATTGTAAGTGGCTGCATGAAATTTTATAAAATTTTTTATATTTTTATTTTCTATAAAATTATTTTGAGTTTCATGTGCAGTTTCAATCAATGATTGTAAAGATTCTTTAACTTCAACGATAGGCGCTATGATCTTTGTATTTTCCTCGTTTTCTGTAAAATCTGTAGTTTGTTCTAAAATATTTTCATTATCGCTTATTTGTCTTAGGCTGTTTGATTCAGTAGCAGGTTTTACCAAACATTTTTTCAAATAACAAAACCAGTTGAATAATCCTGCAGCGCCTGGAGCGTAGTATTGTTGTAATTCCTCCACTAGCTTGATGACTATGTCGAGTTGCGTGAAATATCCTTCTGAATTCCAGAATTGTTTTAATTTTTCCTCTGAGTTTTCATATTCTTTTTGCAAAGTATTAATAGTGGTAGCGAAGGCTTTTTGCACTATTTGTAAAACAGGCACCGTGTTATTCATGGCTTGTCGTTTCACACTATCGACAGAGTTCTCTGGTAACGGCATAAATATTTTTGTATCTGTAGTGACATCACCTCTACAGGCTGCTATTTGAATTATTTGATCGTTGCGACCAAAATAAGCGTGTAGGGTAAGGGTACAATCTGTATTATTTTCATCTTGTAGAGTTACCGTATAGTGGTAGTGACTCATACTGAGATTATTTTGATCGTATTCTTCGTCGATGCGAATATGATGTTCTACAAAATTGTAGCGTTTGTTCTCAATTTCTAAATAATAAAGAGGATCTTTTGACAAATCGTGTATCGCATAATGACTGCCAATTTTTGGAGTCTTTAGTAGAAATATGAGATTCTGAATATTAATTTTTCTCGATTTTTTTTTGCGATTGTTTTTAAGAAAATGATAGAGAGAATTACTTTGCATAAACAGTAACCTTACTAAATAATAATAAATGACATCAGGATTACTTGAAGTCTTTTTATAGAGAGAACGCGCATGTTGCTTTGGTTCATCAATTTTTTATCCTATTTTTACCCTGGATTTAATGTTTTTTATTCTCCAATTTTGCGTGCTTTTGTTGCAACGTTGACTGCTTTTTTGATCATCTTATTATTAGGTCCATCGACTATTCGTCTCTTGAGTCGTTATCAATGTGATCAACCCATTCGCCCAGATGGCCCTGCTCAACATAAACGTAAAGCAGGTACACCCACTATGGGCGGTATTTTAATTCTATTGAGTGTAATAATAACAACTTTATTGTGGGCAGATTTAAAAAATGTAAGGATTTGGATCGCGCTTTTTGCTATGTTTGGTTTTGGATTGATCGGATTTGCAGATGATTACTTAAAATTAATTTTAAAAAATAGTCGCGGTCTGCCGGCACGTTGGAAATATTTTTGGCAATCTTTACTTGGATTTACGATCGCTTATTTAGCGCATCGTGTATCAATGAATAACATGGAACTTAGTATTCCTTTTTTTAAAAATTTAAATATAAACTTAGGAATTTTTTATATTCCTTTTGCTTATTGTGTCATTGTCGGTAGTAGTAATGCAGTCAATTTAACCGACGGTTTAGATGGATTGGCCATTTTCCCCACGGTATTAGTAGCCGGTGCTCTGAGTATTTTTGCTTATTTAAT